>NZ_JAZHSH010000001.1:1200000-1500000 GCF_040100845.1 Chengkuizengella sp. SCS-71B
CCCAGAGGTGAAATTCACTGCAGGAAACATCTTATGACGTAATACAAGCATTGGGTAATTCACACTATGTTGGATGGCGTGTCCTACTTCATGACAAGCTACGGATAATGCTGAAATAGATCTTTGGTTATAGACGGGTTCTGATAACCTCACTACTCGTTTGATTGGATCATAATGATCAGATAATACCCCTTTCACTGGTTCAACTGGTACATCATACAATCCATTTGCATCTAACATTTTTCTAGCTGCTTCATAACCCGTTAATCCAGAAGAATTAGCAACTTTTCCCCATTTATTAAAAGTCCCTTTCACTCGAAATTGAGCCCATATTGTTACACCAAATGCAATTAATATGAGTACATCCATATACCAATAAGTTAATGAAAAAAACATTTTTGCTTTCCCTCCATTTAGTTATAACTTAAAGAAGACGATCCCGCTAATTTACATTAAAGGACCTTTATTTAGAAGAAATAATAATGCTTCCATACATGCCGCCGTTTGTGGTGTAAGATGTTTATAAATATTTTGTGCTTGATTCGGTTTTAAATTCTCAATGACAGGACTTAATTCCTTTACATCTTTTTCCACTAATTTTAAATGATCTTGTAAAGAGGTTAGTTTCTCTTTGATTAAGGTATCTTCTGTAATTTTATCTAATTGATCAAGTGTATGTTTTATTTCATCTAAAGAATATTTGTCTTTCTTCAACATTTCAATACGTTTTAACCGCTGTAAAGTTTCATCATTATATAATCGATAATTATTTTTTTCCAGTCGTTTTATGGGATGTATAAGACCTATTTTTGTATAATAATCAACGGTTCTCGAACTTAGACCAGCTATTTGGGACAACTCCCCAATTTTATAAAGCTTCATATCCCCATGTTAGATCACCTCACATACATACTCTATTCATTAAAGTGAATCTTTTAATAATGAGTTTATAGAACACCCTCTAATCTTAACTTTTGAGGATCACTAATCGGTGAGTATACCCAAATTAAGATTCACTTTTAGTGTATACCTTTATGATAATAAATCCTAACGATACAGTCAAACGTTTAGGTTTTATATGATGATTATATAAGTTTGGTGTTGATAATATTTATTAAGAACATCTTTTGGGTTCCTCCCATTTAAATTTAACATTAAATGTTAGATATAATGATTTACCACCAAAAACACGAACCATCTTCAATAATATACAGTTTAATTTTCGCAATTAGAACAAAAATATTGAAAAAAAGTGTTGTCAAAATCACTTGGTACTACTATAATGACATTAAGATTATCAAATGATGTTAATTAAACTAACATAAAAAATGAGGAGTGATATTAATGGATTTAACAACGATCGGTTTAAATTCAATTTGGCTGATGTTAGCGACGATTTTAGTCATTTTTATGCAGGGTGGTTTTATTCTGTTAGAAGCGGGTTCAACAAGAATGAAGAATGCAGGTCATGTTGCAGGTAAAACTATTTTTACATTTGGAATTGCAACGTTAGTATTTTGGGCAGTAGGTTACGGATTAATTTATGGCGGTGATGGAAATGCATTTATTGGATGGGGAGATTTCTTCTTAAATCCGAATCCTGAGGCGGTTGATGGAGATGCATATCCTCAAACGATTGACTTCATGTTCCAATTAGCATTTGCGGGAATTGCATTAACGATTGCATGGGGTGGTTTTGCAGAAAGAGGAAAATTAGCAGCATACTTAATTTTCTCTGTATTATTTATAGCATTAGTATACCCAGTAGTTGCTCATTGGATCTGGGGAGGCGGATGGTTATCTGACCATGGAAAACAAGACTTTGCAGGATCAACAGTTGTTCACTTAACAGGTGCAATGGCAGCTTTAGCGGCAACGATACTATTAAAACCTAGAATAGGTAAATTTAATAAAGATGGTTCTGCAAATGAAATTCATGGACATAATCAAGTGTTTACAGCTTTAGGTGTTTTAATTTTATGGGTAGGTTGGTTCGGCTTTAACGCTGGTAGTACTTTAGAAGTCGGAAAAGCATTTTTTGGATATGTTGCATTAAATACTCAATTAGCTGCTGGGGCAGGTGCGATTGCTGCATTATTAATTGCTTGGGCAATTACGGGAAAAGCGGATGTACCAACAATGTTAAATGGTGCATTAGCAGGATTAGTAGCAATTACAGCATCTTGTGCTTTCGTAGATCCTTGGGCAGCAGTAGTAATCGGTATCATTGCAGGATTATTAGTATTTGGAAGTATGAAGTTCTTTGAAAAATTAAAAATTGACGATCCAATTTTTGCTTTATCTGTGCATGGAGCAGCTGGGGTATGGGGGACAATTTCCACTGGTTTATTCGCAACGGAAACTCTTGCAGTTCAAACATTAGATTGGGGTCAAGCTGGTTTATTTTATGGTGGTGGATTTACTCAATTAGGAGTTCAAGTAATGGGTGTTGTAACATCAGGAGCGTTCGCATTTGTTGCTTCCTTCATTATCCTAGCCATTATGAAAGCTGTTATGGGATTACGTGTTACAGAAGAACAAGAAATTATCGGTTTAGATTTAAGTGAACATGGAAGTTATGGATATCCTGAGCAAATTAAACAGTCTATGAACTAATTTAACTGTAAAAGTATTGTAAAAGAAACAATATGATTTGGTAGAATAGTAATAGTAGGAATCATTAGGATTAGCTAAAGGTGTAACATATCAGGGGGATGGAAACATGAACTTTACTTTTGATGAATTGAATATAAAAATATCTAATGCTGTGAGCTTTGAACAATTAGGTGAAAAACGTGATCAATTCCATCAAATGATTCAGGACTTCCACTCCTCCATTGAACAAATTACAATTAAAGATATTAAATTAATCAACCAAATTCATGATTTGTTTATTCAGAGGACCATTACCTTGTCTGAAATAGAATTAAAAGGCAGAGGATTTGGTCCTCCTCCTGTTTCTTATGACTTTATTTTATTTGGCAGTGGGGGGAGACAAGAGCAAACCTTGTGGAGTGATCAAGATAATGGATTAATTTATGAAAATACAAAGAGCAATCAAAAAGAGAAAGTGGATTGTTATTTTAAAGAATTAGCAGTTTGCATTGAACAAGGTCTTGAAAAAGTAGGGTATCCTCCATGTGAAGGGAAAGTGATTTGTACAAATTCTCTTTGGAATAAATCATTTGATGAATGGGTTATAAAAATGAATGATTGGTTTGAAGATCCTCATTGGGAGCATGTAAGGTATTTGTTAATTTTAGCTGACAGTAGAAGTGTATATGGGGCAGGTATATTAGTTAGAAAAATGAAAGAAATATATTTAAAAAAAGCAAGCTCTACTCCACATATCCTAGATAAGATGATGCATAATACTTTGCGTCATAAAATTTTACTTGGTGTATTTGGTCATTTAATAAAAGAACAATATGGGGAGGAAGCAGGAGGTTTAGATATTAAATATGGAGCTTACATTCCCATGGTAAATGGTATTCGTTTATTATCGATTGAAGCGGAGATATTTGAAACCTCCACATTAGAACGCATACAAAAGTTGAAACAATTAAACCTTGTTCCTGAACATTATGCATTAGAATATGAAAGTGCTTTTACTAACATCTTCAAGCTACGCTTTAAAACACTTTATAAGAAAGAAAATGGGCTTTATACTTCCAATGGTATTTTGAAAGCAAAACAGTTAACAAAAGATCAAAGAGAAAAATTAAAAAGCAGTTTAAGAATCGGTAATAAATTGCAGAAACATATTAAAAAGAAAATTGATTCATCAAGTTAACTGGGGGATAAAAGATGAAACAACAAAAAACTGGAATAGGGAGAATGTGGAACTTGTATAAAAAAGGTGGGATCACTCCTGCGGTATCTTCAATGTTCAACAATCAAAATGCACAGCAAATGGCATTTATTCGTTCTGTCATGAAAAATCAAAGAAAAACATCCATCTCTGATATGCCTTTAAATCAATTAGAAGTCGTTGTTTTTGATTTGGAAACGACAGGATTTTCCCCAAATCAAGGTGATGAAATTATTTCGATAGGTGCTGTTTTAGTAGAGGGAACAGAGATTAGATCTAAAAAAACATTTTATACGATTACAAATCCAAATAGAAAAATTCCTGATCATATTGTGCAATTAACTGGGATTACAAATGAGATGGCTTTAAAAGGTTCGCAGCTGATTGATGCTTTACATCAATTTTTAGGCTTCGTAAATAAAAGAGTGCTTTTAGCGCATGGTACAGGTCATGACAAACAATTTTTGAATTCTGCGCTTTGGAAAACATCAAGAATTAGACTATCTCATCGCGTTTTGGATAGTATGATTATAGGGAAGTGGCTTCATCCAGAAGTTCAAAATTATGATTTGGACACTTTATTAAATATTTATGATATTCCAATCACGGAAAGGCATCACGCATTACAAGATTCATTAATGACAGCTCAATTGTGGATCAAATTTTTACAAAAGATTATGAAAAAGAACATCTCAACTCTAGGAGATTTATATGCCTACCTAGGTAAATAGAAAGGTCGGATCAACTAACTTTTTTATTAGGATGAATAAGGAAAAATACCAGAAAAAGAGCAATTGCAGATAAACTGGTAACTGTAATAAAAACGAGTTGATCAGAAATACCGACTAACCAACTAAATAGCGGTGGACCAAAAGCAACCCCTAAAAATCTTAAGCTATTGTATAATGATGTGATCATTCCCCTTTCCTTCCTAGAAACAGATCCTGTAATTAATGTGTTTATACAGGGTAATACCAAGCCCGTACCAATACTGCTCAAAGTAATAAGGGATATAAACAAGTAAATATTTTTATAAAAAAAGATAGTAAACGTTAGAGAAAGAACAGAAATCAAGAGACCAATATTCAATACCCATCGAATGATAACTCCATTTTTTTTAATTTTGCTTCCAGTAATATATGAAGTGAAAACCATCCCTAATAAAGGAATTGCTAAAATAAATCCTTTCAAAACGCCATCTATAGAATAAGGTTTATTTTCTAATAAATCTGATAAATAAAACAAAACTCCAAATAAAATAAACAAAGCCAATGAACCAACAAAGAAAGAAGTGATTAACCAACGTCCTTTCTTTTTTAATATGAACACAATTTTTTTTAGATAAGGTTTTAATTTTATAGCTTTCTTTCTCTTTTTAGGTTCTTTGATGAAAAATATGACGCCTAATAAAGAAATAAGACAAAAAACAGGAAAAGCAAAAAAAGCCGCATACCATATAATAAATGCTAGTAATGATCCAATGATCGGACTTAACACTTTACCAGTACCATTGGCAGCTTCAATCAATCCTAGAGTTTTGCTTTCCATTCCTCCTTTAAATAAGTCGCCCACTAATGCCATAGCGATAGGAGCGGTTCCTGCTGCACCTAAACCTTGGATGATACGTGCTATTAATATTAAAACATAGGATTGCCACACAGCTGCAAATCCTGCCAACACTCCTCCTAAACCGTAAACAATCAGAGAAGGAATAATGATTGATTTTCTATTGTAGCGATCGGATAAGTATCCTAATACAGGGATGAACAATCCAGCTGATACAGAAAATAAGGTGATCGTTAGACTCGTTTGAAATTGGCTTATGTTCATTACACGCTGCATATCAGGGAGGACGGGAATAATCATAGAATTACCTAAAACTAAAACAATGGGAACAGAAGATAAAGACATATATAGAAGCAAATTAACTTTAGTATGTTCAACGTTATTTTGTTCAACATTAGCGTTTTTTTTATGAATAGGGAAAGATTCAATATCACTCTCGAAAGAAATCTGCAGTTTCTTTTTTTTCGTTTTAAACATTTGATGCCTCCTTGTCAGGAATGTTTATTAAAGACACTTATGTTAATGTTCCCGCATAACTCATCAACATACGTTATAAAAATGTTGACAACAATTTAGTTTATATACTAAACTAAATTTATGAATAGAAAAAATATGGAACCATCAAACAGAAATATAGATATGGGAAGTCGTCATTTAGGGCGATTATTTATGCAATTTAAACAACTGGAACGACACCCACGTGTATTTGGTGATGCAGGTCCGTTAACACCGAGTGAAATTCATACAATAGATGCCATAAGCTGTGAAGGCGGCATTCTTATGAGTGAATTGGCTACTAGACTTAGTGTGACGAAAGGTGCTGTATCACAAATTGTGAAAAAACTTGAATCAAAACGACTTGTTCAAAGGACCCCTCATCATGAGGATTCTAGGGCTGTAATAATTTCACTCTCTGAAAAAGGATTGATGGCATTCCATGCACATCGAGAATTGCATCAAAATTTTTATAAAGAACTTAGTGATCAATTAGACGGAAATGAAATTGAAATATTTGAGAAATGCATTCAGAAGCTAACGGAGTTATTAAAAAAATAATAATAATTTTTTTTGAGGATTTAGTTTAGTAACTATACTATCTATCGAAATATTTTTTAATAAATAGTTTAGTAACTAAATTAAATTGAGGAGGTTTTCAATGTGAAGGACAAAATTATAGTTATGGGTGGATACGGACAAGTAGGTCAAATCATCAGCAAGGATCTTGGGAAGCTTTTTCCTGGAAAGGTTTTTGCAGCTGGAAGAAATTATATGAAAGCTAAAGATTTCTGCGACATGACTAAAGGAAATGTGTACCCACTTCAAGTTGATGTGAATGAAGACTTTTTATCAGACCATATGTTGAAAGAAACATCGGTAGTTGTTATGTGCTTAGATCAACAGAATACACGATTTATGGAACAGTGTTTTCAACACGATATTCATTATGTGGATATCACAGCGTCTTATGAATTTTTAACAAAAGTAAGGAACATCAGCTTGGAAAACAGTCCATTGCAATCTACCGCGGTTTTAAGTGTAGGTTTAGCCCCAGGACTGACGAATATGCTGGTCAAGCACAATGTTGAGCAAATGGATGAAGTGAATTCCGCTGATATTTACATTATGATGGGTGTGGGAGATCAGCATGGAAAAGCGGGGATAGAATGGATGATCAATAACTTGAATTCTAAATTCCCTGTAATTGAAAATGGAGCAGAAAAACAGGTAAGAAGTTTTGAAAACGGCTTAAGAACTGAGTTCCCAAATAAATTAGGACATAGAAAAGCTTTTCGTTTTAACTTTACAGATCAACATGTATTGCCGCATACGTTAGGTATTGGATCAGTATCTACCAGACTTTGCTTTGATTCCATTGTCTTGACGAATCTTATGGCATTGTTAAAAAAGGTTGGTTTTTTCCGTTTGCTTACGATAAGTTATTTACATCAACTTACACTTGTTTTGTTCGAAAAGCTGAATTTTGGCAGTGATATTTGGGTGATTAAAGTGAGTACAGAAGGATATATAGATGGTAATAAAGCAAATATAGAAACCACTCTACATGGACAAAAGGAATCATTCATTACAGGAAAAGTAGCTGCATTTGTCGCAAAGGAACTATATATAAACAAATATTCACAAGGAATTTTTCATATCGAGGAGTTGTTTCAGCCTAAGGAGCTGTTTAATGATTTGAGCTCTTACATGCAATTTGAATCCATATGATCCTTAAAAAAGAAGCTGAAGAGGTATTAATGCTTTCTTCAGCTTCTCAAATACTTAATGGTTGATCAATCCTAAAGTTTTTTGTTGGTTGTTTTCTTCAGAATCTGTCCTAGTTTTTCCAATTAAACCATAACGGATGCTGTCGACTAAAGCTTGCCAGCTAGCTTCTATAATATTTTCTGAAACACCTACTGTGCTCCAAGTATTTTCAAAATCAGATGATTCAATAAGTACACGTACTTTTGCAGCTGTAGCGTCTTTTTCATCGATCACACGTACCTTGTAATCAGATAAATGCATATTTTTAATTTCAGGATAAAACTTCTCAAGTGCTTTTCTAAGTGCATTGTCTAATGCATTTACTGGACCCGTTCCTTCTGCTGCCATATATACGAGTTCTCCGTGTACGTTCAGTTTTACAATAGCCTCTGATGCCACTGGACGATCTTTAGATTTAGCCACTAATATCTTAAATGATTCTAATGTAAAAATTTCTTCTACCTCTCCAAATGCTTTTCGCAATAATAATTCCAATGATGCGTCAGCACCTTCAAATTGATATCCTTGATGCTCCAATGTTTTTATATCATCAATGATTTTTTTCGCTTGTGCAGACTCTTTGTCAAAATCAAGATTCAATTCTTCTGCTTTAAAGATAACGTTGCTTTGACCAGCTAATTCAGAGACCAATACTCTTTGTTTATTGCCTACAAGTTTAGGAACGATATGCTCATATGTTTTAGGGTGTTTCATAATAGCAGATACATGAATGCCTCCCTTGTGTGCAAAAGCAGCTGCACCTACATAGGGTTGATTTACGGGCATGTTCATGTTAGCAATTTCACTAACATAACGAGAGACATTTGTTAATTGCGATAATTGCTCATTTGTTACGCATTGATAGTTAAGCTTTAGTTGTAAATTGGGAATGATAGAGATTAAATTTGCATTGCCGCAACGTTCACCCAATCCATTCATCGTACCTTGTACCTGTCTAGCACCTGCTTTTACAGCAGCTAAGGAATTAGCAACCGCCAACTCACAGTCGTTATGTGTATGAATCCCTATAGAAGTGGAAACTGTATTACACACCTTACTAACAATTTCAAATATCTCACTTGGCATTGAACCACCGTTTGTATCACATAATACGATCCAATCTGCACCTGCATCTTCTGCTTTTTGAATCGTAGCAAGCGCATATTCAGGATTGTTTTTATATCCATCAAAGAAATGCTCTGCATCATAAATGACTTCAAGACCTTTGCTTTTTAAATACTTAATAGAATCATATATCATTTCTAGATTTTCTTCTAAACTTGTTTGAATTGCTTTATGGACATGAAAGTCCCATGATTTTCCGAAGATGGTGGCAACTGAGACTTTTGTTTCTAAAATTCGATTTAAATTCATATCATCTTCAGCCTTTATACCTTTACGACGTGTGCTGCCAAAAGCGGTTACTTTTGCATTTTTTAAGTTAAGTTCCTTAACCCTGTTGAAAAATTCAATATCCTTATGATTGCTGCCAGGCCAACCACCTTCTATATAGTGAACACCTAATGTGTCTAATTTCCCAGCAATTTTAATTTTATCCTCAACTGATAAGCTAATTCCTTCTCCTTGAGTACCATCTCGAAGTGTAGTATCAAAAAGTTTAACAACGTTTGTCATCAGGGTCCTCCTTAATAACGTTCATAATTTAATATTGCATAATTATAACACTTTTTTATTCGGTTTTCTCCAAAAATTCCACCCAAATTTTGATAAATAAACAATTCTAAAGGTTGGACTTCACTTTTTAGGTTACTTTATGTAAAATTGTAATGTTAATATAATGATATTTTAGTTTAATAAAATAGTGGAGGATTATAAATATGTCAACAAAACCAACAAGAACACTAGAACCTGTGGCTAATCCACATCCTGATCGTGAGTATGTAGTAGAAATTAAATGTCCTGAATTTACAGCATTGTGTCCTGTAACTGGTCAGCCTGATTTTGCTACGATTACGTTTAAATATGTGCCAGGTCCATACATTGTAGAATTAAAATCATTAAAACTATATATTTGGAGCTTTCGTGATGAAGGTCATTTCCATGAAGATGTAACCAATACAATGTTAAAAGATTTCGTAAGAATGATTCAACCACGTAAATTGGAGGTCTTCGGAGAATTTGGCGTGCGCGGAGGTATTTACACAACCGTTAAAGCGGATTATGAAGAAGGCAAATAATTATTATCCAAAACAAGGTAGAGTTATCCTCCATGTGGATATGAATGCTTTTTATTGTTCAGTACATGAAGCTGAAGAGCCCGAAAAGTACAAGGGGAAACCTATTGCTGTTTCAGGTAGTACTGAACTACGAAAAGGCATTATCGTTACCTCTTCATATCCGGCTCGAAATCGAGGGATAAGAACGGGGATGAATGTCAGGGAAGCTTTACAGAAATGTCCTGAACTCATATTGATTCGCCCCGATTTTGACTTGTATAGAACTTACTCACTTCGTTTTATGGATATGGCTCGAAATTTTTCACCTTTAGTACAAGTCATGTCCATAGACGAGTGTTTTTTAGATATTACAGGGTCTAAACAGTTTGGATCTCCTATAGAGATTGCAGAAACTTTGCAGAAAAGGATTCAGTCGGAATTAGCACTTCCTTGTTCCATTGGAATTGCTCCTAATAAGCTATTAGCAAAAATGGCATCAAATATGAAAAAGCCAAACGGAATTCATATTTTAAGATTACGAGATGTACCTCAAATTTTATGGTCTAAACCATGTTCTGACTTATATGGTATTGGTGAAAGAACTGCAAAAAAATTAGAAAAGTTAAATATTTATACAATTGGGCAATTAGCGGGAGCGGATGAAGAAAAATTATTTAGCCGATTCGGAACCCAGGGAATCATGTTAATTAAGGCAGCAAATGGATTAGATGATTCACCAGTAAATCTTGAACGTGAACAAAGTAAATCAGTTGGACATACGACTACCCTTCCATTTGATTACACTCAGGAAGAAGATATTAAACGTGTGTTTTTAAATCTAGCAGATCAAGTAACAAGACGTCTTAGAAAAAAGGGGCTCATTTCCAATACGATTCAAATAACAATACGTGACCCAAATATGAAAACGATCACTCGCTCTTGTACAATTTTACAACCTACTGACCAAACAGAAACTGTGTACCATGAAGCATGTAGACTTTTTCAAAATAATTGGAAGCAAAATGAACCTGTACGATTACTAGGTATTACTTTGCAAAACCTATCATTAAAGCAAGAATCTCCTCAACAATTAGATTTATTTGAATATGAAACAGCACCTAAAAAAGAAGAGTTAATCAAAACGATGGATCAAATTCGAAATAAATTTGGAGAGGACTCATTGTTAACTGCAGGGATGTTAAGTGAAGATCCATCTGCACTAATTAGAGATCATAAACATAGAGGAACCTCATTACAGACTGACTTTCTTGATACTAACAAAGATGATAATGAGGAATGATTTAGTACATAATATTTTTATAAATCCCCAAAGATGAAACAGTTCTTTATTAACCTAATTATGAATTGTTATAAAAAGGGCACAATAAATTACTGCAAAGCAATTGAACTTTCCATTAAATTATATTATATTTGTTATGGAAAGTAATATCTTGGACTTTTTATATAAAGGGAGATGAAATCATGGCAAAGTTTACTTATGTCGATAAAGAAACTTGTATAGCTTGCGGAGCTTGCGGTGCGACTGCACCTGATATTTATGATTATGATGATGAGGGTTTGGCAGAAGTAATTTATGAAGACGACAACAACAAAGGTGTAAAAGAAATTCCTGAAGATCTTCATGACGATATGCAAGATGCAGCAGATGGTTGTCCAACAGACTCCATTCAGATTGCTGACGAACCGTTTAATAATTAATCATTTAGAACCTCTTCATTTAGAAGGGGTTTTTTAAACTTTAATAAGCTCGCCAATCGGCGAGTTTATTTATTGCACATTATTGCACATTATATTGTGAAAAAAATCACAATATAATGATTAATCTATATGATGTTAGGAAAGTTAACTTTAAGCTATTTACAAAATGAACTTCTTCAATTTATAGTAGATAGAGATATAAATGAATCATGAACGGATTATCATTTACAAAATAGAGCTGTGGAGGAAATGTTATGTTTTATAAAAAAATAGTCAAACCTATATTTTTTCAAATGGACCCTGAAAAAGCACATCACATTACTATGAATGGGATGAGTTTGGCGAATAAAATACCCGGAGCGTTGTCATTATTAAATGGGTTATATGGAGTGCCTGAAAAAAAGGAACTATCTCAAAAATTGTGGAATATACATTTTTTAAATCCAGTTGGACTAGCTGCAGGATTAGATAAAAATGGTGTAGCCATACAAGGATTTTCATCTATTGGGTTTGGTTTTATGGAAGTTGGAACGGTTACACCTAAAGGACAACCTGGAAATGAGCAGCCAAGATTATTCAGATTACCTCCAGATAAAGCACTAATAAACCGCATGGGATTTAATAACCTAGGTGTGGATTCAATGGCGGAACATTTACAAAAAGTGTATACTAAAAAAGTACCGATAGCAGTTAATATTGGAAAAAATAAAATGACTCCAAATGAAGAAGCAATAACAGATTATCGAGTATGTATTCAACGTTTGTATTCCTACGGAGATTTTTTTGTTGTGAATATTAGTTCACCGAACACACCAAACCTAAGACAACTGCAGCATGGGGAAGAATTAAATCAATTGCTTGAAGCAGTAATGGATGAAATGAACATTCAACATCAACAATCTGGAAAAGAGGCAAAACCCGTACTGGTAAAGATTGCTCCAGATTTAAGTGATGAGGAATTAGAAACAACCATACAAAGTATTTTAAAACATCAAATTTCTGGTGTCATTGCAACAAACACTACGTTATCTCGTGATGGACTTTCACATTCTCATGCTCAAGAAACAGGGGGATTAAGCGGAAAAACATTATTCCATCCTTCTACTGAAATCATTCGTAAAATTTATAAAATATCCGAAGGGAAAATTCCTATCATTGGATCAGGAGGTATTTTCACAGCTGAGGATGCGTATGAGAAAATACGAGCTGGAGCGAGTTTGGTTGAAATATATACGTCATTAATTTATAAAGGTCCATCAGTTGTACGTGAAATTAATGCTGGTTTACTTAATTTATTAAAAAATGATGGTTTTACAAATATATCTGAAGCGATTGGAGCTGAACATAAGTAAACGGAAATCATGCTTCAGACTGTTGATAAATGGAGGTATTATATGGATGGAAGGGATTGGAGGAAGTTTTTATACCCCTATGAACAATCAGTAGATGAATTGAAGGTCAAATTTAAGTCCTTACGTACCGAATTAAAGCAATTAGAAGAGTTTTCACCTATAGAATTCGTTACAGGAAGAGTAAAAAAAGTTTCCAGTATTTTAGAAAAAGCAAGGAAACTTAACGTATCTATGGATCAACTGGAAACAGGAATTGAGGATATTGCTGGAATTCGTATCATGTGTCAATTTGTAGAAGATATCGAACGGGTAGTAGAGTTAATACATGAAAGACAAGATATGGATGTAGTTTATGAGAAGGATTATGTTAACAATAATAAACCTAGTGGATATCGAAGTTATCATGTGATCGTGGAATATCCTGTGCAAACCGCACTAGGTGTAAAAAAAGTGTTGGCTGAGATTCAGATTCGTACGTTAGCAATGAATTTTTGGGCTACAATTGAACATTCATTAAACTATAAATATAAAGAAAAACTGCCAAAAGAAGTAGTAACAAGGTTGGAAAAAGCCGCAGAGGCTGCTTTTAAACTTGATGAAGAGATGTCAAGCATTCGAGAAGAAATAGTAGATGCACAAAAGGATTTTGCAACAAAATCCGATCTTGTATATAAGGTGTTAAGTGAGATACAAGTATTGTTCTTTTATAGGAGAGTGAAGGAGGCAGCAGCTTTTCAATTGAGATTCAACGAGATTTGGGAAGAAGAGGATTATCAGAGTATGTGGCAGCTTTCTGAAGAAATCCATCAAGCGCTTTCCTTAGCGAAAGGAGATCAACCTTAACTTGAGTGCTTATGATTCTTTATATGTTGAGTATATATATTATTTTAATATAGAACGTGATTATTTTGAATGTCATGAAGTGTTGGAAGAGCTGTGGTTAAATGAGGGTAGGTCCCCTATCTATCAAGGGCTTTTACAGGTTGCTGTAGCTTTACATCATTTTAACAACAATAATATTACCGGAGGAATTAAACTTTTTCGTCTTGCATTAGAGAAACTGGAGATCAATGAGAGTTTAGCAGATGAATTAGGAATTGACTTAACAAAGTTAATTGAAGATAGTAGGGTTTATCTAAATAAATTGAAACAATATGAAAATGATCCATTCGATTTTTATGACCTGGATATTATCATTACAGATACTAAATTACAACAAGAAGTTGAATACTTAAAGAAAAACCCTCCCACAAAACATGATGAAATGGATGAATAACATTGCATAGTAAAATACATAAGTATAATAATTAATGGCATCTTATATGAAGCCCAACAAAAAAACCGCATAGCGGTTTTTTTGTTGGAACTGTATCGTTTGTTTATTTATAGTCAGTTAGAAATTGTCTATATTCTTCAGATCTTGCATCATCATTAATACCACCAGCTATTATATCTTTTTGTTCTCCATTTTCATAATAAATGAGTGTTGGGGTAGATTGGATGTAATCCCACCCTTGTTCAAACTCCCATACGTTATACTGATACAAATCTACACCAACTTCTGCTGCAATTGGATTAAGTTTTGGAGTGGTATATTTACAATGAGAACATGTAGGTGAAAAGAAATAGACAAAGAAACTTTCTCCATTCGCTTTCTTCTCTTCATACTGATCAGGAAGAATAATGTTTTGGTAATTCTCGTCTGATAGTTGCTCCCTTGTTTCTGGTTTTAAATCTTTAGCTGAAGTCTGATACAATCTTTTTGCGTCTTCTTCATATTTTGCAGTAGCTTGATTTTCAGAAAGTTGATTAACGAAATATAATGATGCAATTAATACAATGACAATAGAAGAATATATTATTAGCTTCTTCATAAAACACCCCTATTCTATTTTATTTATATTATTATAATATAAATTCTGGACAGAGTGAAAGGAATCCATATTTTTGTCATTTATATGTAAATGGTAATACAATGTTTTTTTATAGTGGATAGTTCATCAATAAAATGGATAATCTATGATTGTTAAGTTTTACAATATATGTGGAGGCGATTAATTTGGTCGATGTGATGATTAGACCTGACATGAGAACATCTAATGGAGAAGTAAGTGATATTTTACTACATAATAAATATGTAGGAACATGTTCAATTGTGTATCGTGAAGGGGAAAGAATTGCGGGTGCTGTTCAGCTTGAGGAACAATCATTAGATCGATTTGAAAAAGATAGAGTAACAAGTTTTGTAAAAACTTACATTCAGTCTTTGATTGATGCGTTGCATGTGGATGAGTGTGATGTCATTGTAAGTTACAGTGATTACGATCATGTTATTGCAACAGAAGGAAATGTGGGAGAAATAGAAGAGATCATTGAAGTAGATGAATACTTTAATGACAACGAAAATGAGCAAGACATACTTGAGTTCTCAGATGATGAAAATGAGAACACTCAAGGATATGAACTGATGATTGTAGGGGAAAGAAAAAATGCGGTAGAATATCATGTTTACAATGAGAATAAACAATGGATTGCAGAAGCGTTTATGAGTATATTTGGGACAGATGTAGTTGGAGAAGTGAGTTGGCTTAGAGAACCAACAGAAGATGAGTTAAATGACGTAACAGAATTGATCATCTCCGATTTTGATGAGGATGAGATGGATACTTTTATGATTGATATGACTTATCAAGGTCAGCTGCTAGAAACACTTGAACTTACACATGAGGAATTACTTGAAGATACAGAATATACAATAGCTTCAGATGATGCAGATGATGACTTTAATATTGTACTTACAAGAGATGATAATGAAATATTAACTTATGATATTTATAGGTCATTGAATCAAGGTGAGCTTCCATTTGGAAGAGCTACTATTGATATTAGTGAATTAGAAGTTGTGGGTTCTATTGATGTAATCGATCCAGGAATTCCAGAAGAAAGAGAACAAATTGCAGCATCATTGATGCAGGAAATTGATAAGATATGTGACTATAATAGCTTTAATCTTACAATGATGTATCAAAATAAACCCATTGATGAGATTATGTTAGAAAATGACCAATTTCATTAATAGTAATCAACATAATAGATCTCACTTAACCTGAGCAAATGTTACTTTCTGTCACTTTGAAACTCGCCAATCGGCGAGTTTTTTTGAAAACTTAAGAATTTATAAAATTTCAAATTCTAAGTTTCAACAAAAACTACCTCTAAAGAAAACTCGATGATTGGCAAGTCTAGACGAAGGCAGAATCGTTATTGCCCTTATACTATCTACATTTTAATTATTTAATTTATGATAGTGTAAAGAAGTATTCGGCTACCTCCTCGAGAGACTCCGATAGGAGTTTTTGTTCATCAGAAACTTTTACCAATATTCATGCCATAATTCATATGATATTCTAAAAAAAACTACAATAAAAAAATGTTACAGGCTGTTAAAAGAATGTTATGATATAATATGTTTGAATTTTTAAGATAAGGGATGAAAGTCATGAGTTATGAAATACCAAAAAAAGTACAGCTTTTGGGTACAGATATACAAAAAGAACAGTTGAAATATCACACAAAAAAAGTATTGGTTTCTAAAGAATTTACATTTGATAGTGCACATCATTTACACTGTTATGAAGGGAAATGTCAAAGTCTACATGGGCATACATATCGATTGCAGGTCATCATGTTAGGTCGAACTGACGAGAGAGGCATTGTCATAGATTTTGCAGATATAAAAAAAATAACAAAAGAAAAAGTAATAGACCCATTAGATCATAAATATTTAAATGATGTATTGCCACCAATGAATACTACGGCTGAAAATATGGTCGTTTGGATATATGAACAAATTAAAGAAGCTCTGATCGATGAAGGATGGTCACCAGAAGTGATTTTAGAAGAAATTCGTCTTTGGGAAACACCAACTAGCTATGCCTCTGTGACAAGAGCATTAATGGAGGAATGATTATGAATGAAATCAAACTTCCTATGGTTGAAATTTTTGAGACGGTGGAAGGTGAGGGGACTGGAGCAGGTTTTCCTACCATATTTGTCCGTCTTTTTGGTTGTAATTTAAGATGTACTTGGTGTGACACTCCCTATAGCTATCCACCAGAAAAAGCTGAGAAAGTAATGAGTATTGAAGAGATTGTGAATGAAGTTCGTACATATTCTTCACATCAAATTTGCCTGACAGGTGGAGAGCCATTATTATATGGAGATCATTCATTGAAACTGATAGAAGAATTAGTTAAATTAGAACAAATTAAAGACATTCATATTGAAACAAACGGAGCCATAGACTTGCAACCATTTATAAATCAAATAACATCTTCAAAAGTTAGATATGTAATGGATTATAAATTGCCTGACTCTGGTGAAATGGAAAAAATGGATGTGAAAAACCTTGAGTTACTGCGTAAACAAGATGAATTAAAATTCGTTATAGGTAGTGAACAAGATTTTTTCACAGCGAAGCAATTATTGGATACGAACCAAACAGAAGCATTACCTTTATTTAGTCCTGTTTGGGAAACGATGCCGCCTCAAAAATTAGTGGAAATGATGTTAGAACATAAATGTTCTCATATTAAGTTGAATTTACAATTGCATAAAATCATTTGGGATCCAGCTATGAGAGGTGTATAGTTACAGTCCAGATTTGGGATCTGAAACATAATTTTTTGTACGCATTTACAATTTAAACAATGAGGTGTAACAATGAACAAAAAAGCAGTAATTATTTTAAGTGGTGGATTAGATAGTACAACCTGTATGGGAATTGCAAAGGATCAAGGTTACGATTTATATCCAATCACGTTTGATTACGGACAGAGGCATAATATTGAAATTGAAAAGTCAAAAAAAGTCGCAGATTATTATGGTGTTAGAGATAAACAAAAAATCATTCCATTATCTTTTTTAAAAGATTTTGGTGGCAGTGCCTTGACAGATGATAATTTGGAAGTACCAGATGTAGTAACATCAGATGCATCAGCTGCTGAGTCCTCAGACATTCCAATTACTTATGTGCCTGGGCGTAATTTATTGTTTTTATCTATCGCTACCTCTTATGCTGAAGTTTTAGAAGCAGATGCGATTTTTATTGGTGTAAATGCGCTTGATTATAGCGGCTATCCAGATTGCAGGCCAGAGTTCATAGGTAAAATGGAAGAAGTTATTTCTTTAGCTACTAAGGTTGGGGTAGAAGGTCATAAAGTAAAAATAGAAACACCACTCATTTCTTGGAGCAAAGCTGAGATTATAAAAGAAGGTTTAAAAATAGATGTACCTTATCATCTAACTACTTCTTGTTACAATGGAGAAGAAGAGGCTTGTGGTACATGTGATAGTTGCCGTTTACGTTTAAAAGGTTTTGAAGAAGCGGGTTCTAAAGATCCTATTCCTTATGTTTTATAATATAATCCTTAATATATCTTTAAATAAAGCCTCAACTGAAAAGTAATATTAAATAGGTATTTAGTTTGAAAAAATTGATCCAAAAATATTTTGCGACAGACTCCCACCGCTATAGGTGGTATCTTCAAATCCGGTGGAGTAGAGCCTCCATCTGATTTCTTGATGTTTAAGCTTTGCTTAAACGAGTTCATTTTTAGATTTATTATGTATTCAGATTGAAATATTGAATAATAGACCAACATAAGGACCTCCTAAATCTCTAGCAACTAGTGATTTGAAGGTTCTTTCTTTATTTTAATTTATTTAATTAGCAGATATTTGTTGAACTGCCACCTTTATAGCCATTCTGACTCTTCATAAGCTCCAATTTAGAGGGAATAAATGGTCTTAATCCATGTTTTTAAGCGTTCTATATCATAATAGAGGTATTTCATGGTCTTAAATCATAAATATTTCATGAAATTAAGCCAAATGTTACGAAAAACAGCTAAATAAGACCATCAATTCCCGTTAATTTATTTTTTTTAGAAAAATCATTAAAATAAGACCACGAATTCCCGTTAATTATTTCGAAATCATCATGTTTGTTAATTCAAATCATTACTTCAATAGGTCTATGAGCAATATTTAGATATATTAAATAAATAATTCCATATTTTTTTATTTCATATCAGGAATTTAAACTAGTAAGTAAATGAGAGAATATGAAAGCTATTTAAACATAGACGTACAATAAATCGCTTACATGGTAGATTGATAGCATAGATCATTAGTAGAAATGTGTGTATAATTTGTATTTGTGAAAATCGGGTGACATTCGTTAGGCGAAAGTCAAAAACTAACAAATTTATCAGAAAAGAGGCAATGATTTGAACTTACAACAAACGTGGAAAGATTCATGGTTCTCGAATGTTAGAGGTGACGTTTTATCAGGAATGACAGTAGCCTTGGCATTAATACCTGAAGCGATAGCATTTTCTATTATTGCTGGTGTAGATCCAATGGTTGGATTATATGCATCGTTTTGTATCGCAGTAGTCATTGCATTCGTAGGTGGAAGACCAGGGATGATATCAGCAGCAACAGGTGCAATGGCATTATTAATGGTTACTTTAGTAGCAGAACATGGATTACAATATTTATTGGCAGCCACAATTTTAACTGGTATTATACAATTTTTAATGGGAATATTTAAATTAGGACGATTTGTTACTTTTATACCACAATCAGTAGTTATTGGTTTTGTGAATGCTTTAGCGATATTAATATTTATGGCTCAGCTTCCTCATTTTGTTGGGGAATCATGGCAAATGTACGCTATTGTTGCAGGTACGTTAGCCATCATATATATTTTACCTAGATTTACTAAAGCTATACCATCAGCTTTAGTGGCAATTATTGTGATGTCTATAGTGGTTATATTTAGTGGACTACAGATGAGAACGGTTGGAGATATGGGTAAAATAACATCAGAATTGCCTATATTTTTAATTCCTAATATACCTTTAAATTTAGAAACTTTAATGATTATTCTTCCTTATTCATTTCCACTTGCCCTAGTTGGAATTTTAGAATCATTGCTTACTGCAACGATCGTAGATGAAATGACGGAAACAAAAAGTGATAAAAACAAAGAAATTAGAGGCCAAGGTATTGCAAACTTTATCACTGGATTTTTTGGTGGTATGGCGGGTTGTGCGATGATAGGCCAATCCGTAATTAATGTTAAATCAGGTGGAAAAGGCAGGTTATCTGCACTAGTTGCTGGTGTGTTTCTACTGTTCCTTATCTTAGTATTAGGTGATGTTGTAGCTATGATTCCAATGGCAGCGTTAGTGGGTGTCATGATTATGGTTTCCATTGGTACATTTGATTGGCAATCGCTTAGAGAATTAAATAGAATACCTCGTAGTGATGCAGTTGTTATGATTGTAACTGTTGCTATCGTAGTAGTAACGCATGATTTAGCTAAAGGAGTCATTGCAGGGGTTATTTTAAGTGCATTGAATTTTGGCTGGCGTATGAGTCAAATTAAAACGAAGGTATCGATAGAGAATAATACGAAAACATATACTGTTACAGGTCAGTTATTTTTCGGAACAATGACACATTTTGTAGATTTGTTTGATGTAAACAACGACCCAGATCATATTATAATTGACTTCGGTCAGTCCCATGTTTGGGATCATTCAGCAGTTACAGCAATATCAAAAGTAATTATGAAATATCAACAATTAGATAAAAAAGTATCTATTGAAGGATTGAATGAAGAGAGCAAGGCAATCATTGAACAAGTCGGTCTGAGTTCTTCATCCAGTCATTAATAATGCTAGAACTTATTTATAAACAGAAAACAACCTTTCACTTGTGGAGTTGGTTGTTTTTTGTTTATATTCATGGAATGCTTTAAGAATTATTTTACGATCATTACTGGACAATGGGCATCATGTGCTACTTGATGACTTACACTTCCTAATAACATCTCACCAAGGGAATTTAAACCTCGGCTTCCGATGATAATGAGATCAAAGTTCCCTTTATGGGCTCGTTCAACAATTTCATCAGGAGCTTCTCCTAAAGCTACTTCAAACAAATATTCTACTTGTGCATTCTTAA
Source organism: Chengkuizengella sp. SCS-71B (assembly GCF_040100845.1). Classification (NCBI taxonomy): domain Bacteria; kingdom Bacillati; phylum Bacillota; class Bacilli; order Caryophanales; family Paenibacillaceae; genus Chengkuizengella; species Chengkuizengella sp. SCS-71B. The sequence continues at coordinate 1,220,928 of NZ_JAZHSH010000001.1, forward strand.
ACTTTTTCTCTACGGAATGTAAAATATGATGTGCTTCTTCCTTTAAAATAGCTTGTACATCAAAGTTCGAGTGGATTAATTTAGCTCTTGATGGAGCTTTTGATGCCACATGAAATAGAGTGATTGTTGCATTAGAAAGTTCTTTCATTAAATCAATAGCTGAATCTGCTGCACGTTTAGCGTGTTCTGAACCATCAATAGCTAACATAATTTTATTAAACATTTCGAATTCACCTTTATTATTTGATAATGTCATTATATTCAATTTCAGACCTGTATTCCATATATTTCAATATATAGTCAAAGAAAATTCACGCATTAAAGGTTTAAGTAAAATGTAATTTTAAAATAAAGTTGCACCATTTATAAAAAAGTGAATCGATTAAAAAAATTAAATCGCTTAAAAAAATTTTACAGAAATATCTGTAGGTTTAAAATAGATTCATAATATTGAGTATAGATGGTCAACCTCATGAATTAGAATGTAATTTATGGAGCTCTTAAAAAATAGGTGTTCATTTTTCGTGTACTCTATTGCAGTTAATCTACTATAATTTCAATACAAACAAGAAAAGGAGACTTAAAATGAAAACTTGTGAAAAAGTAAAGGTGTTTAGAGAGTTACATCGAAAAGATAAACCAATGGTGTTATTAAATATTTGGAGTGTGGAGTGTGCAAAGGCTTTAACTAATAGAAATATCAAATTAATTCCAACTGGAAGTTATGCTATGGCCGATAATTATGGGTATGAGGATGGAGAAAACATGCCCTTTGAAGAAATAGTTACTTATATCAGTCATATGCAACCAAATGAAAATTTTATTACTGTAGATATAGAGACTGGCTATGCAACTAATTTATATGAGTTAGAAAAAAACATAATAGCACTAATCGAAAATGGTGTAGTTGGAATAAATATAGAGGATAAAGTAAAGGGAACTTCTTCTTTATTTAATATCAATGAACAATGTCAAAGGATATCCTTTATTCGCAAAGTCTGTGAGAAAATAGGTAGTGATATTTTCATAAATGTAAGAACAGATACTTATTTTATGGGAGATATTCTGAATAATAATTTAGGCGAAGAATGTTTACATCAAACATTAACTAGAATGAAAGCTTATGGAGAAGCTGGAGCTGATGGAGTTTTTGTACCAGGATTAACCAACAAAGAACATATTCAAAGCGTCACAAATAGCTCTACAGTGGCAATAAATTTAATGTTGGATATAAAAAAAGATAATATGATGGAATACTTAAATTTAGGTGTTGCTAGGATTAGTTTTGGACCATCTCTTTATTTTTTATATAATGAATGTGTAGATAAAGATATTGATAAGTTTTATGAGAATATTTTAAATAAATTAAACAGTTATCATAAAAATAACCAAATAGAACTTTTAATGACCTAAAATGAGGATTTGAAATGATTAATAATGAATCTTTAAAAGAACAATATTACAAAGCATTGTTAGAAAGAAATTCAAAATATGATGGTATTTTCTTTGCAGGAATAACGACAACTGGAGTATTTTGTCATGCGACTTGTCCAGCGAGAAAACCTAAATATGAAAATTGTAATTTTTATGAAACGGCTGAGGAAGCACTTTTATCAGGGTTTCGTCCTTGTAGAAGATGTCATCCAATGTCTTATCCTAAAGAAATATCTCCACTAGTACATCAAATGATACATCTTGTTGAAGAGAATCCAGAAAAAAGGTGGAAGGATTCTGATTTTTCAGAGCTAGGATTTCACGCAGCTACTGCTAGGAGACAATTTAAAAAAATCTATGGAATGACATTTGTTCAATATGCAAGGGCTAGAAGAATGGGAATTGCTTTGAAATCTATAAGAACAGGTGAGAAAATAATTAATGCTCAAATAGATGTAGGGTATGACTCGTCTAGTGGATTCCGAGATGCATTTTCAAATATCATGGGTAAAGCACCATCTAATTCTCAAAAAGTAAAAATTCTTTATGCAAGCTGGATAGACACTAAATTAGGACCAATGGTAAATATAGTAGATGAAGAATTTTTATATTTACTTGAATTTGTCGATCGTAGAGGGTTAGAAAGAGAAGTCGAAAAGATACGTAATAAGTTAAATGCTTCCATCATTCCAGGGGAAACTAAAATATCAAAACAAATCGAAAATGAATTAAAAAATTATTTTAATAACAAACTAAAGAAGTTTAAAACGCCTATTATATTTTTTGGTTCTGATTTTCAAAAATCTGTATGGAACGAACTGTTAAAAATTGAAATAGGAAAAACTACTTCTTATAAGGAATTAGCTACTTTATTAAATAATCCAAAATCAGTCCGAGCAGTTGGTAATGCAAATGGGGCAAATCAATTATCGATTATAGTACCGTGTCATAGAGTCATACAATCTGACGGAAAATTTGGAGGATATGGTGGAGGACTAGAAAGGAAAAAATGGTTACTTAATCACGAAAAAAATTATAAAAATTAATTTTAAATGAAGCTAGTTATGTAGGTTTACGTGAGACTTTTGAAAATTTTTTTTTAAAAGCAATATAAAAAAACACTTGGGTTCACCAAGTGTTATGAAGTGCCTATACTTATTTTAATTTTTTTAGTCCTAAATTTTTTAATAGATTACAATTTGACTTCACTTTTATTATTTTTTAATAACATCATAAATTGTTTTAACTTAGATAATACATTCTTTTTTTTGTGGTTTTCACTTAGATTTTGAAGAAATTGTTGCTGTACCTGTTTGTTTTCTTCTTTGAATGAGGATAATGCTTGTCTTCTGTATTTGGATTCAAATAACATATAAAACAGCCTCCTTAGTTTACAAAAAAGATGTAAACGCTTTCTAAGTCACCTTTCCATTATTTTAGATGATTTAAGAATAGATGTAAAGTTGAAATCAATATTGTAGGAGAGTGGTATTATATCACTTCTATTTTTATTTTTATTTATTTTTAAAAAATAATCTCTTACTAGATGAGGAGATTAATTCATCTAGTAGAGTTTAAAGTAACAATATAAAATATACTATAAAAGTAATTATGCCAAGAGGTATAAATATTATTATCCAACCTATTATTAAAGTGCCTAACGCTTTCCAAGCTGAAAATTTATGAGCCTCAGCTAAACACTTTAAAGAAATAATAAAAGTCCATATCGAAATTGAGAAAGTTAAAATTGTAAGTGGCAGTATTAGAATTACGAATGATATTGTTGAGATTCCTAGTGAAAAATATTCAACTATTTTAAAAATCATAATCATCAAAGATGAGTAGATTGATGGGATACTAGTATAGCCAACTACATATCGAATTTCTTTTATAGTACCTTTCCCACCTAAAATACCACCTATCCATTTGAAAAATATTGGAACTAAATAGTAAACAATTGGTATACCGATAGCTGAAAAGAGAATAAAAGGCAAAAACATTGCAATGCTAAAATTATTTAGTAAAATACCTTGAATTGCGTTATTAAATAAGTTAACAAAGATTACTAAACAAATCAAAAAAAGGACTTTTCCTGCTGGTGGATTTGTATTTATTATGTATCTCATAGTAGTACGAGGTTTGAACATAATCTTTGTCCAAGGGTTTAATTTTACAACGTCTGTTTTAGATTCATCATTTTGTTGTTCTATGTCCAAGAGTGATCATTCCTTTATGTAAGTTTAAAAGCAAAATCCATTATATCATTTCTTAAGTGTCAATTTATACATAAAATTAGCAACCTTCGTATAAAAAGTGTGAAAGAAATTACAAATAGAACCACAGCAATTAAAATTATAGAGGATAATATGATTCCTGGGAGTCCAATACTGCCCATATGGTATACTCACTTTTTTTGAATAATATTACATATTTTATTACAAAATCGTGCTTATCTTGTGGTAGTGTGTTAAAAATAACCAATTAATTATAAAAAATATTTTAATTTTTATAAACTCATAAAAATTAAAATTTGTTGTTACCTATGTGTCTCAGTTAAGTTGAATAAAATCAGAACATATATTCTAAAATTGTGATAAAATAACAAAGTAAGATATCAAGAACAGAATAAAATTTTTTGTAATATAATATTTAGAGGATGTTCAGTAGGGACTTTCATTTTTGAACATTCATCATTTGAACAACATGGAGAAAGCTTAATGGGAGGAGCAAGTATGAAAATATTACAAGCGATGTTTTTTCCTCCAGAACAACCTGGTGGGGTTTCATCTATGGTTCCATACATTCAAACAAACTTTAATAAAATAGACTGGAATATGGAGATTTTTTATTTACCAAAACGAATTAGAAATAAAGGCACTGATGATGTTGAATTCACAACATTTGACTGGAAAAAACACGATGGGAACGTTATTGTAGATAAGTATATTCAGACTTTCAAAGATTATATGTGGTGGACTCAATTAAGGTTACAAGAACATTATGATTTGATTCACGCGCACCATCCTATAGCAGGTTTAGTGATGAAAAAATGTTTTCCTCAAACCCCCGTAGTGATTACCATTCATTCAAGTTATGAAAAAGAACTTTTATTAAACCAAAAAATTTCTAAAGATAGTTCAGAGCATCAATTTCTTACCTCTATATATCGTGAATTAGAATTTCATTTAGATGGGATCATTACGGTTTCTCAATCGTTTAAAAATTATCTATCAAAATTTGTGCAAAATAAGGACCATATTCAGGTCATTTATAATGGGTACGACTTTGATCGCTTTAAACCTATTACGCATGACAATAACATACCGCAAATCATTTCATTGTGTCGCTTAGTACCTGCCAAAGGCATGGATGTTCTTTTGGAGGCTTGTGCTCAATTGAAAAAAAGAGGTCACTCATTTGTTTTGCATATCATTGGGGATGGTCCGATTAGAAAAGATTTGGAGCGAATGGCAAAGGAAATGGGTGTATATGAAGAGATTATTTTTTACGGTTATATGTTGCATCCTGAGGAGTTTATACCATTTTATGATATCTTTGTCCTCCCCTCAAGAGCGGAAGCCTTCGGTTCAGTGTTTGCAGAGGCGGCTTTATCACAGCTTGCTTTAGTAGGTACAAATATAGGTGGAATTGCGGAGCAAATTGATCATGGTAAAAATGGTTTATTGGTACCTGTAGATGATGTACCATCATTAACAAACGCTTTAGAGGAATTAGTGACCTCTCCTAATTTTCGTAATGAACTGGCTAAAAATGCTTGGGAAAAAGCCAAAACAGAATACTCTATCACTAGAGTGATTGATCAGCTAAAAAACATATATATAAACCATTTGAATCAAGCCAATTAGGAGGCAGATGATTAATTTGAAATCATTTCGATTTATACATGCAGCAGATTTACATTTGGATAGTCCCTTCAAAGGGTATATGAGCATTCCTTCTAAGGAAATTACAGTCTATATTAAAAATTCTACTTTTATGGCACTTCAAGCTATGGTAGATTTGGCTATTCGAGAAAAAGTTCAATTTATGGTTTTGAGTGGGGATATTTTCGATTTGGCAGACCGTTCATTGCGTGCTCAAATTCGTTTTCAAAAAGAGATGTTAAGGTTAAGAGAGCACAGCATTCAAGTATTTATAATTCATGGTAACCACGATCCAGAGGATGGAAGTAGAGCAGATTTACAATGGCCGGAAAATGTTCATTTTTTTTCATCAGATCAAGGTGAAATGATACCTGTCTTTGATCGTAACGGTCAAGAAATAGCCCATATATATGGTATTTCTTATCCTACTAAATCTGTAACTAGCAGCTTAATTAATAAATTTAATATACAAGATGTTAATCAATATAATATTGCATTATTACATACAAATTTAGATGGCAACCCAAATCACGATAATTATGCACCTTCACAAAAAGAAGATCTTTTAAAATTAGCTGTGAATTACTGGGCGTTAGGACATATACATACGAGACAAATCGTGCATGAAGATCCACATATAGTATATCCAGGTAATATACAAGGCAGAAGTGTTCGAGAGTTAGGTGAAAGAGGATGTTATCTAGTAGACGTGGATGGGACAAGCACAACACAACTTACATTTGTTTCATTAGAAGCCATTCGTTGGATACATAATAAAATAGAGATAACTAATTTTCAAAGTGAGCAGGACCTCAAAGATGCTGTTGATCTACAACTAAAGAAGTTGAATGGGGAGAAGGGCAATAAACCTTCTATTGCTAGGTTTACTTTTGAAGGTCGTGGACCACTGCACTATTTTTTAAATGAGGATATGAATATAAAAGAATTATTATTGGATTATCAGGAATACATGATAGATACTGTAAAAGACGATGGTTCATTTGTATGGATTGAAAGTTTTAAAGTGAATACGAATCCTAAAATATCAAAAGGTCAATATATGGATGATTCACACTATTTAGGAGACTTATTACGTATTTCACAGCATTTATTGAATGATTCAAATGAGCTTCAAGCTTTTAAAGAAGAAGCTTTGTTATCTATGAAGTCTCATTTGAAAGCAGGAAGATATCTTCGAGACATGGATACTGAACAGCAGAGAATTGAATGGTTAAAAACAGCGGAAGATCTCGTTCTCCATCTGATACTAGAAGAGGGGGAATAATGATGAGAATCAAGCAACTACAAATCGAAGGTTTTGGTATATTTAATCAACGAAATTTTGAATTAAATGAGCCAATAACTTTATTTTATGGACATAATGAGGCTGGGAAAAGTACAACAATGGGTTTTATAAGGAATATGTTGTTTGGTTTTCCTACTAGAGCGTATTTACAACAAAGGTATGAACCAGTTACTGGTGGAGTACATGGTGGATTTATACAGTTTGAGGACGAAAGTGGGGAGAACCTGCGAATTGAAAGAATTCATGGAAAGAAAGATACCATCTTCGTTAGTGATGGATCTAACTTAACAGAGAAAGAAATGCAGCAGAGACTAGGTGGGATTTCACAGCAGTTATTTCAGGATTTATTTGCTTTTGGTTTATCTGAACTACAAGAGATTAGCACCTTACAATCAGAAGAAATGAGCAGTTATTTATTTCATTCTGGTATGGGCATACATGCAAATAAGATTATGGAAGCAGAAAAGAAACTGATAGGAGAAATGGAAATACTATTTAAACCCCGAGGTAAAAATCAGCTTATTATCAATCGATTAAAATCACTGGAAACAATAAATAACAAACTAAGAGAAAATAGTGGAGACATTGAAAAGTACAATGCCCATCAACAATCTTTAAGTAGGATTAATGATGAAATTCACTCAGTAGAACTATCTATAAACGAAAAACAAAATCAACTAAAATGGTTAAACCTCTGCTTGAAAGCTCGGGATACGTGGCTAAGAAAGCAAGAACTTAATGAGGAATTGGATCGCTTACCTAAGTTTGAACATTTTCCAGTAGATGCAAAAAATAGATTAGAAAAAATTGTTGAAGTTCAAGAAAACTTAAAAATAGAAAAGAACCGTTTTATTTCGAAAAAAAGAAAGTTAGAGGAAGAAATTCAAAAGTTAAATACCAATAAAGCATTGATCGATTCATTACCTCAACTAGAAATGTTAAATGAACAATTAGGAACGTACGAAAACGAAAAATCCTTAACATATGAATTGAAAATTGAAAATGAACAATTGAATGAAAGACTACAAAAGAGTTTACGAAATATAAACAAAAACTGGACAGTAAATCAACTTAAATCTTTTTCTACATCCATAGCTGCTAGAGACAAGGTACACCATTTTAAAACGTTATTACATAAATATCAGACAATAAAAGAGAAATTACAGGTTGAGGTTGAGCAGTTAACTGGAAAGATTGAATCAGACAAACAGTTAATAGAAAAAATGAAAATATTCATTTCCCCACTTTTGAAAAAGAATCATCATATCTTAGCTGAAATGAATATGAATAATTCCCAACAGTTACATACAATGAATGCTGAATTCAAGATGGAAATGAATCGACTTCAATTACTGGAAAAAGAGCTTCATTTATTAGAAACAAGGAAAACGGATTTACTGCAAAACATAAATGTGCTGAAAACGATGAAAAAAGATCGAAAAAATAAAAGTTTCAATTGGATTTTGATCAGTTTAAATGTTATAGGTCCGTCCGTTTTATATGTTTATGATATGATAACTTTTGCCGTGATTAGTTTTTTTAGCATATTAAGTGCTCAAGGGTTATTTTATTTGATTTCTAACAATAGTAAATCAAATCATTCTCTAGATGATTCTATTAGTAAACAGCAAACGTCCTTAAATGAGCTTCAGGATGAAATGAATCAAAAAGAGCAGATGTACATAAAAACAAAACAATTGTGCAGCCAATTCCAAATGAGACTATCATCAGTTCAAAAAGAAGTTGCCACTTCAATAGAATCAAATGGTTATCAGAATCAAACTTCTGAATATGAAATGAAATTCAATGAGCTTATGATGATAATGGATCAAAAAATAAAAGAAGTAGAGCAAAATGATGTCCAAATTAAACAGACAGAAACAGAAATTGAACATTTAATGAGTAGTATTAGTTTGTTGAAAAATTCAGGTTTAGAAAAGCAGGACTTACTCAAAAAGAAAGAACAAGAGATGGAACTTCTTTTAGAAAAATGGAAACATTGGTTATCTCAAGTTCATTTATCCGAGAATCTCTCCCCAGAATCTGTTTTTGAAATATTTCAACAAGTGGATCAAGCGATGATTATAGTTGCAAATATAGAAAAAAATGAAGTGAAAATAAAGCGATTGGAAGAAACGACTGGACAGTTTGAACATAAAGTGAATGCATTTGTTCCATACGAAAAAGGTTACGGTATTGGACAAGCCTTAAAACAAATGAGAATGGAAGCAAATTTAGAAGTAAAGAAAAATGATAAAAAGAAAAATATTATGTTGCAACATGAGGAAATTGTTGAAGAGACTGAAAGAATTAAAGATGTTTTAAAGCAAATGGATGAGAAGAAACATCTTTTATTTAGCGAGGCACAAGCTTCTGATGAAGAGTCATTTTTATCCAATGTATATTACCATGATCAGAGAAATCAACTAGAGCAAGAATTACGTCGTATTCAATTTTCTCTTCAAGATTGGGTTAGAGAAGAACAATTGCAAAAGTTGGAGCTAGAGCTAAAGAAAAATCATGCGATAGAGACGATGATGGAATCAAAAAATGAATTATCCGATCAACTCACAGAAATACAAAATCGTTTGGTTGAACTGAGAGATCAAAAAGGAAGAACGAGTCATCAGCTTGAGAAATTAGAATCAGATATGGATCATGCTGAACATATGCTTGCTTATGAAGGGGAATTAACAAAGGTAAGAGAACTTTCCAATCAATGGGCTATTCATTCTTTTGCATTACATTTAATTAAAAAAGCAAAAGCAAAGTATGAACAAGAACGTCAACCAGAAGTATTAATGAAAGCATCATCCTACTTTGAAAAAATGACAAATGGAGCTTTTAGAAGAGTAATGGTTCCTTTTGGAGAAAAACGAATGGTTGTAGAGAGAGGAAACGGGGCACAAATAGAAACTTCCTTTTTAAGTAGAGGTACAGCAGAGTTATTATATTTAGCAATGCGTTTCGCACTTGCACATGAATTTGGGAAAAAAGTGGCACTTCCTTTAATCATGGATGATATATTTGTCAATTTTGATGGGGATAGACTTAAATCTACGCTTTCGGTTTTAAATGAAATTTCTAACCATCATCAACTCATACTGTTCACTTGTCATGAGCATATTCGTAAAGCTATGAATGATATGTTTTCTCAGATTCAGAATATAGATTTGAATTTAGATCAATCATAAATCATTTTAATCGTCATTCCACCGTCTATTACTAGATTTTGTCCAGTAATAAAACTTGCTTTTTCCTCTGCAAGGAACAAACATGCGGTTGCAATGTCTTCTGGTTTTCCAACTCTGCCTACGGGATGTTGAAGTTTATCTTTTTCTGTGTGAATTGGATCTTCAGCATCCTTTGAAAATAACCAATCACGAGTTTCAATCCATCCTGGACTAATGGCATTCACTCGAATTCCGTATTCCCCTAAACTAACAGCCATGGCATGTGTTAATGCCAAAATCCCGCCTTTAGATGCCGAATAAGCTTCTGTATTTTTCTCTGACATGAGCGCTCTTGTTGAGGAAATATTAATGATGGAAGTGTGTTTCTTATGTATCATACGTTTGGCAAACTGTTGTGAACAAAAAAAAGTGCCTCGTAAATTTACAGATAATACTCGATCAAAGTCGTCAAGTGAACATTCTAATACAGGACTATTTTTTTCAATTCCAGCGTTATTTATGAGAACATCGGGTACACCCATATCTTCTATGGTTAGATTTACCCATCTTATAACATCCCTCTCATTAGCAATATCAGTAGGAACAAACATAGCTTTTCCGCCTAGTTGTTGAATAAATCGAATAACTTCAAGCCCAGCTTCTTTATTTGTATCCGCAATAGAAATATAGTATCCTTCTTTTGCAAATGAAATGGCTAGTGCTCTACCAATCCCTTGAGCCCCACCTGTAATCGCTGCTATCCTTGGCATATCATCCACCTCAGATTATTTTTATTCCATTATATAGTATTCTGAGATGAATACAAATTTTATGACCAAGTTTCTATCACAGTAGGGTGAGCATCATGCAGGGACTCTAATCTATTTAATTGTTTTGGAACCGCATCACGTACTTCTGATAAAGTATCCTTAACATATACAAAGGGTGAAGGTTCATTACGATCATAAAGCCTAGCAACGTATTTTAAAGGATGACCCTTAGGGTTTTGAGATATAACAATCATGGGAATTTCACATACGTTTATAGAAAATTTACTTACTTGTACATTTTTCATCATTTTCTCACATTCCTTTTCAGTTTAATAATAATTTTATTTTAAAATAATTTGACTAAATTACTTTAAATAAAATTTTTAAACAAAATTGGAAAAATTTAAATAAAATTATAATTTAGTATCCTTTTTTTTATAACTTTAAGGAATAAACAATTAATATTAAATTCTTGGCAAAAAAAAGAAACATAAACTATAGAGTTATATGTTTCATAGATAAAGCTAATTTCAATTATTTTTTCTATTTTTTATGTATATAACTGTAAGTCTTTCTTTACTACCAACCTGCATCCTCAGAAAAGAATAAGATCTCAGAAAATTCTATAGAAACAATTCCTGATAAAAGAAGAGTAACGATAAATAAGGACTTAATGATTCCTTTTTTCTTCATAGTCTATCCCTCCTTTCATTATTAATTTGAGGTCTTCATTTTGTAATCATGATAGGTTTCTAGTTTCTGAATAGTTGAAAAAACATCCATCGCCTCTTTGTTAAGCGAATGAATATTCATTATCAGCCTTAAACAATCACTTTCTTTGGCGATATGATCTACCTTTGCATATCTTGATGCTGCTTCCAAATAACAATTTATCCCTAACTCAATTCTTTCTGTTAGGACGCAATAGTCTCCTTTCAGTTTGAAATAATGAGCTAATTCGGCCTTCTTAACGGGTGTAACATATTTTATAGATAATAGTTTTTCTTCTAGTTGGATAAGTTCTTCAATATCTGATAGATTTTTTGTCTGTAAGTATAAGGTGATTAAACGATTCACAACATGAAGTAAAGTGAAATCCCCACAATGTTTTAAGTTCTCTTGAAGTATTATTATAGCCTCCTGATGATTTCCATTTGCAGAATGTAGCCTCGCTTCTGTTAATTTTACATTGTCTTTTACCTCTGGAAGTGAGTATTCCTTATATTGATTCAAGTATTCTTTTGTTTGATCATAATAACCTAAGTAATAATAACAATTACATAAAAAATAGATGGTGTTCGCCTGCATTCTAGTATCACAGATCGTTGCGTTCAGTGCTTTTCTACCCATATCTATACCTTCTTCAAATAAACACAAATAGTATGCATGAACACCTAATTTATAATACATTAAACCTTTCTCTTCACTAGTAAGGAAGTCCTCAAAAAACAAAACACCTCTGCCTGATGCATACGTCGATCGAAATTTAGTAAAATCATCTCGTTCAATCAAATAAGTTTGTAATAAACCTTTTGCGATATAAGGCATGATTCCATGTGCTCGTGAGTAATCAATAATCACTTGATAGAGAGCAAGTTTAATAGAAGGTTCATCAATATTTGATATCATATTATAGAGCCTTTCTACCAAATCTATGCTGTCTTCAAAAGATGATTGAAGGGCTTTCATAGCTACTTTTGTAATAATAGGAATACTTTCTTCTACGTGAATTAATTTCTTTAAAATAGAGAATAAAACCTCAGCTCTCTCTTCAATCTCTATATATCGCTCGATCATTTTTTCATAAGGAATATTTAATACAAAGCCAATTTTTTGAATCGTTACCAAGGTAGGACGTTTAACTTGTCCTGATTCAATTCTAGATATACTAGCCTTATCCACACTAGTTAATTGTTCTAATTGTACTAGTGTCATTTCTGCTTGTTTCCGATGATGTCGAATGAGTTCCCCCAATGATGAACTTTCTTTGGTGGTTATCATTCATTTCCACCCTTTCCACGTAAACATATATTTAATAGAGTTCATTGTTGTTTAAAAATAAAAATTTTGAGGTAAAAACCAATAAGAGGTAAAATCTTGTAATTATTTGTCATTTAATAGTTTATCATTTGATTGAAAAAATTTCAATATATATTCGACCTTTGGGAGAAGCAGGTTGTAATTACATTGTTGTCTATATGTTTGTACTATGGCTATGAAGTATTATTAATTTTTGGGAGATAAGGAGATATTATAATTTTGGAAAGAGATAATTATGTTAGAAGAAGATTTAGAAGAATGTTTACTCTAAAAGAAATTTAGCCAACAGAGGGTATGAGTTATTAAACCTTTTTATTAAAAATGAAGGGATAATAATTACAAAAAACAAATTATTTCTTTATTGTGGAATGATGGAGTTGATGAAGGAAGTGTTAGTGTTTTGACACACGCCTTAGAAAAAAATTAGACAGAGCAGCAGAAAAAATTCAGGTAGAAACAATGTGGATATATTTTCAAAAGATCAGATATCTAATAACAAGATAAGATCTACGTAATTTTATTTTAAAGGATAGTAGGATAAGTAAAACAAAGAATAAAGTATTTATGAAAAAAGATTAAGAAATAAAAACGAACAAAAAATATTACAAAGATCTTAACTTAATGTTTTCTTTTTTTCTCTAAATATAACTTCACTATTCTAAGACCATCACTTTTAGTGGCATATCCTCCTCCTATGAAATTGTTATATCTCATGGGTATGATTGTAAATAGAAATTGGATAAATGAACAAATCATTAGTTGCTTTAATGTATAATTTAATATATATATATTTGATGTACTGTCTAACAAGTTATAACAGATTAAACTTAATATAAATGAAAAAATAGGACCTGATAAAAAAAATATTATTTTGTAATTTAAATCTCTAAAAAATGATCAGAATACGTACATCATCCAGACCATCCACTAAATGGGTAAATTGTTAATTTGATTCGACCCAAAATAATATTTAAAGATTTATTTCCTTTTCCTAATATAATATTAACTTTATTATTTGGGTTAAAAGTGGCTACTATTGCATGTCCAAGCTCATGTATTAATGTTGCAACAGGAGCAAACACTGTAATAATTAGTATAAATGTTACTAGTACCTTTAAAAGATCATCCATTGATTAATTCCATCTCTTTCATTTTCTAGTAAAAATCTGTGATACAATTTTCTAAAAGCTAATCCACCTGTGCTATCCGTTCAAGAGAATGATATATTTGCAGCGATATATTTTACTGATTTGGTAAATACGAGAAATACACTACTTCTTCAGACATTTAACTAAGGCATTTATACCTCTGTAATTAGAAGGAGGGAACATTAAATTCACATTATGTATAAGGAATTAATTATTATTTCTTAATGATTACCCCATTGATTTCAACTAACCTTAGAAGGTTTAGTCCTCATCATCATCCACAACCAACCTAAACTAAGGAATCCGAACAGAGGATATAAGGTGGTTAATAAAGTGCTGAAGCCAATCTGACTAATAAAATAACCAAGAATTAGAATGGATATGATAATCGCTTGATGATGTAGAGAAGTTCTTTGTCTAATTTGAAGTGTTAATCCATAGATATTTGCTATAAAAGTGGTGAAGATTTCAGCATAAATAATGATTAAAAATAAAAACTGAATGGCTCTTCCTAAATCAACAATAAGCATTCCCATAGGGATTTGAAATTGAGTTATGCCGGGCATCTGAGCAGATAAGGCAAAATGTCCTGCAAGAAGCATCAAACCAATGCCAATCCCTCCTAAAATCCCTCCCCAATATACTACTTTTTTATCTCTTATTTTTGATCCTATAGGGACTAAAACCGCTTGTGCAAGTGATAGGTTGAAACCGATATATAAAAATGGTGAGAGCCAAACACGTAACATATTTGGTTCCGTTGATCGAAAAATCCAATTGCCTGCACTAGGGGATTGAATCGTAGTAAAAATAATGATCATCGTAAATAATAATATTAATGGCACTACGATAGAATTTACAATTAAGATGGCATTAATACCTTTCATAAGTACGAAATAGGCAAGAAAAATGGTAAAAAATAAACCTATTTGATAAGAAATATGGAAATGTTCATGAAATATAGAGCCGCCCCCAGCTAACATGACCGAAGTCATAGCAAACAAAATGACTAACATTAAAAAACTTATCCACCTGCCAAAACGTTCACCAAATAACAATTTATTGAGATCTTCATAGGATTCTGCACCAATATCGTGAGCAAATATCATGATTTTTGTCCCAAGCCAAACAAACATGATACTTGTAATTAAAATAGTTAATGTTGCAATGGAACCAAATTGGGTGAAAAAGGTTAATATTTCTTGTCCAGTTGCAAACCCTGCTCCAACAATGGTTCCCATGTAAGTGAAGGCAATCTGAATGATTTTTTTATATTGTTCCATTAAAACTGTTCCCGCCTCTCGTACAACCTGTATAATATATCTTATGAGTACAAGTAGTATAATAGAAGCATATGGCTGGATATCTCACAGAGATATTGACGACTTTAAATAAAATGAATGAAATATGATAAAATAGTGTAAAACATCGGTAGAATTGAATTTATGGAGGGTTCGATATGGATTATTTAAAACAACGAATCATAAGTGAAGGGAAAATTGTTTCTAACCAAGTATTAAACTTAGACTCTATATTAAATCATCAAGTTGATCCTAAATTAATCCAACAATTAGGTAGAGAATTTGCATCAAGATTTAACGATCAAGGGATAACAAAAGTACTTACAATCGAATCCTCTGGCATATCCATTGCTTATGCAACCGCTCTGGAACTGGAAATACCATTGATTTTTGCTCGTAGAAAAAAAACATTAATGTCAGATGACTATTATTGTGAGCGCGTGCCATCTTTTACAAAGGGAATAGTTACAGATATCTTAGTTTCAAGTGAATTTATACAACCAGAAGATCGAATTTTAATTATTGATGATATTATCGCTAATGGAGATGCGTTGAAGGGACTTATAAACATCATTCAAAAATCTGGTGCACATTTAGTAGGCGCTGGAATCGTAGTTGAAAAAGTTTTCCAAACTGGGGCTAAAGATATTCGTGAACAGGATATACGCATTGAATCATTGGTGAAAATCATTTCTTTAGATAACGGGAATATAATTTTGGAGTAATGTTATATATCTTCTAAAATGAAGAATTTTCATTTTTTTACACCTTTTCTATCTCACTTTTTTCATTTATAATAATGATAAGATAGTGAGGGGAGGCAAAACGTTATGGGGAAAGAAAATGATTTATTAGTGTATTTTGTGGAAAAGTTATTAGGGGCTAAAACACATTTTGAACGTGCTCTTGACTGTAAACATACCGAATTTGATGATTTGTATCCCTATATGATTGAACATCCTCAATTTTTCTGGTATAAAAGATACGTTGCTTGGTCAGAATTATTGACAATTGTCAGTCTTTGCGAAGATCTTTCATTTGACTGGAGAAGCCATTTTACAAAACAGCAGGTTCAGTACATTGAAGAACGAGTAATGTCAAGTAAAGTACTAGACGAATGGTTCGAGAAAAACGATTCTAAGAAGCACGTTGGTTAACTCATTCAAAAAGATGAACATCACTCAATATATAATTAATAAAAAGGTCTAAATGAATCCATTTAGACCTTTTTTAAAAACCTGTTATTTTTACTTAGGAGCGGTTAAGTATGATAAACGATGAACAATTAAATGAATACCGTATAAGTGGTATTTTAATAAGAGTCATTCGTGACAATGATGAAAAAAATGATGTTAAAGGAAATGTTGTTGCATGGGATTCTGAGGTTGTGATGATACGAAAACGAAATAGAAAGATAGTTAAACTATCACGAGAATATTTATATCAGCCTTTTGAAAATGAAAGAATATCCATGGAACCTTAAATCTTAAACAGGGTCATGGTCATCGTTTTCCCATTTTCTAGAATAGGCTTTATTTGTTACGTAAATTAATAATATAGTCATAATAATCGTCATTATGATAGCTAGAGTCATAGTACCTATCAAATGAATAACCTCCTTTAGCAAAAGTGGTATACACTTCATAATACTAAATATATAGGAAAAAAAATAGTTTATCATGCAATCTTGTATGTCTTTTTTTCGAAATTTATATCCTAAATAAAGCTTGAAAAAACGAAACTTGAAAAAATTAAAAAAAATTTAACACAAACGACAATTTTCTCCATTTTTCTACATGCGAGTTATTATATAATAGATTCAGTCATTTTTTGAGAATAGGAGTAGAATGATAGATGCATGAAAAACAAATAAATAAAAAAATTGAAGAATTGCGACAACAACTTACTATTTTAATTAATAACAAGGGAGATTTTGTAGACGATCATGTCATAGCAGTTAGTCAACAGTTGGATACATTTATTATTCAATTACAAACAATAAAGAAATTGAAAAAAACATTTCCAAACAATCATCAATCAGCTTGAATAAATTATTTTTCTCCATTTTTGGGTACAATAATATTAATCAATGGGTATAAACAAACCTGAAAGGAGAAAATAAAAATGGCAAAAAACTCTGGTGAAGATTTATTGAAGGAAATCACTGAGAAAGTGGTAAGGTATATGAGCACACCAAAGGAGCTTCGAAATAAAGATCATGAAGAACGACACAAAGAAGCTTGGAAAACAAAATGGTTTGGTATGCTTCCTTTCGCAATGGACATGCTAATTAAAAAAACTGCCCATAAGGATAAAGGGACATGAAGTGTATATATCTTACCCCATTTTGGTCTAAGGCGATATAAAGTTCACCTTCATTCCACTGATGATACCCAATGACTGCTAAAGGCATTCGAATGGCCTTTTCAAACAGTTTTTCAGTATATGTTACTTCCTCTTCATTTTGTAATGTTTTTTGAAAATCTTCGTAACTATTTACAGGTTGTGGATCATTAGAAACCCATTTTAATTTTTCAAACGGATCAAAGATTTCTTTTTCTAAACTATATTGTATATATGATGTTGTACCTGCATATAAGGTGTAATTTATTTCTCGTGGCGTTTTATTGATGGCTTCAGAATCAATAGGATAGATTTCACCTGACTTAGCATCGATATAAAAAGTATAAGGATCGATGTTTACTTTCCATATCGCTTCAAGTGCATTTGGGTATATTCGTTCTGCAAACTGATCAATTTCCCACTCTTTTATTTCTGGAATGTTTAAATCTTTAAGATGAGTAACATCAAAAGTTGTTTGCAATGTGTTTAAACTAAACAATGGATACTCTCCAGCACCATATTCAACTAATTTATAGTTTCCTTTTGAGTCTGCTCCTACCACAAGATAACCAATTTCCTTCTTGTTGTTTTTATTGATTAAAATAACCAAGCGAGTATGTGTTCCAGGTCCTAATGCATAACTTTTCCAAGAAGCGTTTTTCCATTCATGGAAACCTTCTTGCTTTTTTAAAGATTTAATCCAGTTGTTGATATTTTGTTCAAAATTTTCTTGGGGATGTATATCTGGATTCGTTGTAGCGTAACTAAACGCAGGTTGATTGCTAATCACAAAACATATTAGTAAAACAAGAATCATACATAATCGAATAGATTTCAACATCGTTTTCACCAGCCATTTATTTTTTTTAGTATGCTTGTCCATTTATTTTATAAAAATAAAATAAAAAAGTTTGTAACTCTATGTCTGTTTAATAAGCACTTTTTTTATGTTTTTTTGTAAGAAAAAAATAGATCACAAAGAATAAATTAACGATCTTCACACAAAAGGGAAAAAAAACCGCAGTTGATGGCGGATACTTGAATTTTAGGTTCGTATTGTGATCTTATTTCTTGTATACGATTTTCATATAAATTTTTTACTTCCTGTTTGTCTCCTTCCTCGGCAGCTTCTATTAGATCTGAATAATAAGTTTGTATTCTTAAGATTTCTTCATTTAGTCGATTCTGTGCCTCTATTGCCCACTTTTGATCAACATGTTTTACTTTCTGGATAATATATTTTTGTAATTCAGAAACTGCTCTCTCTAAAGAAATTGTGGGTCGAACATGGGTGTTTGGAGGCATTTTTGTTGTTAATTTAATTTGTAAGGTGGTGTCATGAAAATCAGTTTTAATTTCCCCTGTTGATAAACAAATGCCAAGAGAGTGGATTTCCGATCGTTTTAAATCACTTGTGAATTCTACTTTGTAGTTTACTCCTAACCAGGACATATAAGCCGTTGGTTCTGAAACAGAGGTCTCATTGGGAACTTCATATAGGTTTACGTATTTACCATTTTGCTGGACAACTTGGAATAACTGTTCTAATTTTAAACTCCCAAAAGTCATATCCTGTTCAATGGTTCTTTGTGTACCAGATAAAGGAGAGATACCTAAAAATCGCCCAAGAATGGTATCTGAATTTGTTTGGTTTTCTTCTTTTTGAAGTTTATTTTTAGTTTCGGTTTGCTGCTCATAATTTTCCTTATCAAAAATAAAGGTTAGTCTCATTGTCTCCGGAGGAGCTCCTGTCCGTTCAACAAAATTCCAATAATAATGGCGATTAGTAAGCTCTCTATCTGCCTGAGGGGATAACTGAACAACGACATGATCAGATCCTCTTTCAATGATGTGACATTGCTTTGATTCTAAATATCGCATGACATAATGATCTACTTGTTCTTTATTCATGGGCTCACCTCAGTTTTCGGTTGATCAATGGTTTGGTTGTTGTGTATTTCACCTTTAGTTTTGGTGAAGGTATCACCTAAGTCGCTTAACTTTGACCGTATTTCACTTTCATTCTGTGATTCCAATATAATTTTATATAAATTTTTCTCAATAGATGATTTTTTCTCTAAACTTTCTAATATGATGTCAAGTCCTCCGATAACAGATTCAAAGAGATTTATTTTTTCATGTAATAAGTGTAAAATATGTTCTTCTATAGTTCCTTTTGTAGATAAATTATAAATATGTACATCATTTTTTTGTCCGAGTCTATGTACTCTTCCGATTCTTTGCTCAACACGCATTGGGTTCCATGGCAAATCATAATTAATAACATGATTGCAAAACTGGAGATTTATCCCTTCTCCTCCGGCTTCTGTCGCAACCATGACTTGAGCTCTTTTACGGAACAAATCCATCATCCAGTCTTTTTTTCCTCTATTCATTCCACCTCGATATGGAACAGAAATGATTTGATGTTCTTTAAAATATCTTAATAAATATTCTTGTGTAGCTCTATACTCTGTAAAAATAATGACCTTATCATCAATCTGTTGAATAAGATCAAGACTGCTTTTGGCTTTTGTATGACTATTTATTTTTTTAATTTTATCAACAAGTTCCCAAATTATTGCACGTACTGGCGAGTTTTCACTTGTTTTTTTAAATAAATTAACAAGGGTAATGAATACAGCATCTCGACTGCTGCATACTTCCCGCTGTAGAGTGATTAAAGAGAATAAATGACTAATTCCACCTTCACTTTCCTCTGCTCTTTTTCTAACAAAATCAGTAACGGATTGATATAAATCAAATTCTTCATCGGATAGAGTGAGAGAGATATTTTTAACATTTCTCTTTGTAAGATCAAGATGACCATCGCTTCTTCGATTACGTATCATAACGTTAGATAACTCATCCCTCAACTGATTTTCGTTTTTTGGTATTCTTTTATCTATTACATAGTTAGATTTAAATTGACTATCATCTCCTAGTTGACCTGGTTTTAGAATTGTGATTAAGTTGTATAATTCCTTAAGATCATTTTGGATAGGAGTTGCTGTAAGTAATAAGCAGTATTTTTTTCTAACCGAATTAATAAATTGATAGTTTGTTGTCTTTTTATTTTTTAATTTGTGT
This sequence comes from Chengkuizengella sp. SCS-71B, assembly GCF_040100845.1. NCBI lineage: Bacteria > Bacillati > Bacillota > Bacilli > Caryophanales > Paenibacillaceae > Chengkuizengella > Chengkuizengella sp. SCS-71B. Next base: position 1,241,417 of record NZ_JAZHSH010000001.1, read on the forward strand.
GCTTCATCAACGATTAACATGTCATACTCCTTATCCAAAACGATATCTCGATGTGGATTGCGTTTTGCAGTATCTACTGAAGCAACGACAATATCATATTGATCCCACATGTAAGCTTTTTTCTGTGCAACTGCAGGAATATTAAACTTTTGATTTAATTCTCTAACCCATTGCAATACTAGAGATGCGGGAACAAGAATGAGCACTTTTTTGACAAGTTGTCTAATCAAATATTCTTTTAAAATCAAACCTGCTTCAATTGTTTTACCAAGTCCAACTTCATCAGCTAAAATGGCTCTGCCTCTCATCTCAGTAAGTACTTTTTTGGCAGTTGAAATTTGATGAGGCATAGGTTCTATATTTGAGAGTTGATTCAGACATTGTAATTCATCAAAATCTCTAACTAGCTTCGTATTCTCTGATTCGTATGCAAGTTGATATAATGTCCAATCATCCCAGGGACCATTAGATTCAAAGCGACTCTCGATGTTCCCTACCCAAGATTGGTCAAAATGAATCTGAAGGTGTTCATTTAGTGTATGAATATGTTTTGGTTGATCCTTTGAATTCAAATTACGCACCCTCCAATTATTCGTACTTTTTAACTTCACTCTCAAAGTAATATGAGATGTGTTTACTTTTATCCATAATATAGTGTTGGCACAGAGTTTTCTTAGTATGCACCAATTCAAAGACTTTCATAACTATGTTTGAGATTTTGAGTTTGATATAATAAAAAGAAAACTCTCCGATTGGCGAACCTTATGGTGAAGATATAGGAGTAGTTGTCGGTACAGGAATTACTGATGCCGATGTTCACTTTGTAATTTTAGTGTTTTATAAATAGGAGAGGATCATGAACATGAAAAATAAATGGCGTTTTATTCAGTCAGATGTGTATTCATCAGCAGAGAATATGGCAATAGATGAAGCAATTTTAAGAGCACACAGTGAAGGAAAGGTTCCTCCCACATTACGATTCTATAGATGGGAACCGGCTACCTTATCAATAGGTTATTTTCAGAAATCAGAGGAAATAGATTTAGATGCTGTTAAAGAGAAAGGGGTAGGTTTCGTTCGACGACAAACAGGTGGGAGAGCTGTTTTACATGATCAAGAATTAACTTACAGCATGATTGTTTCAGAGGATTATCCAGGTCTGCCTAAAACAGTAAACGAGGCTTACAGAGTACTAAGTCAAGGTTTGTTGTTTGGTTTTCAGTCACTTGATTTAAAGGCTGAAATGGTGAACTTAACCACAGAAGAGGAAAAGCAAAAGTATGAAGAAGCAAGTTCTTCAGCTTGTTTTGACTCGCCTTCTTGGTATGAGCTTGTTGTAGAAGGACGTAAAATTGCAGGAAGTGCTCAAACAAGGCAAAAGGGTGTTGTATTGCAACATGGATCTATTTTGTTAGAAATGGATATTGATTTATTATTTGATTTACTTCAATATTCCAACCCTAAAATAACGGAACGATTAAAACAATCCTTTGCAAAAAAAGCAGTGGCAATTAATGATTTAAGACGTGATTTATCTTTAGAGCCAGTAAGTCTTTTAGATGTAGACGCAGCTTTTAAAAAAGGCATCGCTAAAGGGTTAGAGATTGAACTCGAAGATAGCCAATTAACTCCGTATGAGTTAGAGCTTGTTGCTCAATTGGTAAAAGAGAAGTATGGGAATGACGAGTGGAATTTTAGAAAATAATAGAAAGACGTATGGAATAACATCCATTCGTCTATATGAAATTAATTTTCGAATAATTCTGAAAAATAAAAAAAGGTTATCTCCACATTGATAGAGGGAAATTTAAAACTTGAATTAAACAAATTTACAAAAACATAAATTACTAAACCAGGAGAAAATACTTATCCTCTAGTTAAGTTTTTATGATTTAATAGATCATTTTTCAAAACAAACACGACTAACTGGATTCTATTACATAGATCTAACTTTTTTAAGATTTTTGAAATTTCATTTTTTACAGTCCCTTCAGATATGTAAAGGTTTCTGGCAATCTCTTTGTTTTCCATACCATTAATAATGTGTTCAATGATACTAATTTCTCTATCTGTCAAATTTACATCAACTAATTCAGCAGGGAAGTTATGGTTACTATTTATATTTTGGAGCTGGTGCATTAATTGAATCGTTGATTTTTTGTACATTACACTAAGACCCACTGCAGCACTTTTTATAGCCATAATTAATTCGTCTGAGTTCGTTTCTTTCAGCATATATCCATTTGCACCATGGATGAAAGCATTAATAATATTTGAATGATTCGTGTTTTCAGTTAAAATGATCACTTGTGTTGACTCAAACTTTGTTTTTATATTTCGTATGGCTTCCATGACATCAAAGTCAGATGTAATGTCATTCATTAGTACTACATCAGGATAATGGTATTCGCACAAATTCATCATTTCATCTTTACTAGAAGCTAGTGCGATTACTTCTATTTCTTGATCTTTTTCCAATATGTGTTTTATTCCTTCTATGATGATTTTCTGATTTTCTGATGAGGTTATCATCACTCTAATCACTAAACCACCTCAAAATTGGATTTATCAATGTGGGGACAACATAATTAAAAATTCATAATATTTATAATATTTATTATAAATATACAAATATTTATTTCAATATAAATTGTATTATTTTAGTAAATATAAAATTCAATGTAAATCATTTTAAACATTAGTTCTGTATATTAACTAGTTATAAGCTTTTCATAAAGATTTTGCAGCTCTCTGGTGATTTTCCCAGGTTTACCATCTGACACGATTAGTTGGTCTATGCTGATAATTGGTGTGATTTCTACAGTTGTTCCAGTTATGAATACTTCGTCTGCTCTGTTTAATTGTTTTAAATCAAAAGGATGTTCTTTAATGGGAAATCCTGCTTTAGCAGCTAACTTGAGGACAACTGCTCTAGTAACTCCGTTTAAGATAAGATGGTTAACTGGATGCGTATGGATCTCTCCATCATGAACTATCATGATGTTGGAGGCACTGCATTCCGTAATAACGCCGTCTCTGTGAAAAATGGTTTCTTCTGCACTGTGATTTACTGCATTTTGTTTGGCAAGCGTGTTAGGAAGTAAATTTAATGATTTAATATCACATCTTAACCAACGGATGTCCTCTTGGGTAATGGCTTTAATACCTGATTGCATTTTATCTAAGGGTCTATTTACTTCGTTGCAATAAGCCAATACTACAGGTTTGATGTCTTTAGGTATTACATGGGAACGTGGGGCAACACCTCTTGTAATTTGAAGATATAATGTACCTTCATGTACAAATGATTTTTGGACTAATTGTAATAATTTATCATTGATTTCTTCAATTGTGTAAGGGAATTGGATTTGGATTTCTTCACAACTTCTTTTTAAACGTTGTAAGTGTTTTTCAGTTTCAAATATTTTCCCATTGTATATACGAAAAACTTCATAAACACCATCACCAAAATAATACCCTCTATCTTCATGCGAAATGTGTACTTCTTCTTTATTTAGAAATAAATCATTATATAAAAGCATAAGAGCACCCCTTTCTTATGATTGAACAATCTAAGTTAATCCATGAACTGGATTTAAGCTTATCAGAATGGAAAAGTTATTGTCAAAATGTTTTTTTGGAGATAAAAAAGAGAAGTAATGTCGAATAATATAAGTACTAAATTTTTTAAAAAAGGTAGATAGAATGAGAAAATAGAAGAAAAAAGGACAAAAACTCATTATATTTATCTGATTTGGGTGGTCAAAAAGTAGTAACACAACATATAGTGTTGTATAATGGTATTCGCACACAATATGTAGTGCTTTTTGAAGGGAAGTAATTTCTAAATTTATCTATTTTTACCTTCAAAAAAGATACATACAACATTATTTAAACTAGCTTCTAAAAAAAAGATACAGTATTTAAATAAAAAACAATTGTTGCATCGATAGACTTATTTCGATTTAATTCTGTATTTTTTAAACATTATATTAGTTTTATTTTTTTACTTTAGGGGAGGTTGTATTTTTGGAAACAATGAAGGTTAAACGTTTAGAAGGTCTTAGTGAAAAAATATTCTTGGATCGTTATGCGATGAAGGATGCAGACACCAATCATACTAAGGTTGGAGACACAGTGTTAGCACTTGTAAAAGATGATCCAAAATTTCCTACGAAAGAAGTAGGCGAGGTGATCAGTAGAGACGGTGAGAATGTTCAAGTTAAACTTCGAAGTGGTGAGATTGTTGACTCAACTATTCATAAATTAACACTTACTGTGGAAAAAACACCTGATGAAATGTGGGAGCGATTGGCACAAGCTATGGCTTCTGCAGAAGCTACTCCGGAAAAACAAAAGGAATGGACCGAAAAGTTTAAATATATTTTAGATGATTGGAAACTTGTTCCAGGTGGACGTATTGCTGCGGGTGCTGGAGCAAGTGATGAATTAACTTTATTTAATTGTTATGTAATTCCATCTCCTCACGATAGCAGAGGTGGAATCATGGAAACCTTAACTGAAATGACAGAAATCATGTCTCGAGGTGGTGGAGTAGGAATCAATTTATCTTCACTACGTCCACGCCGTGCGATTGTAAAAGGGGTTAATGGTTCATCTAGTGGAGCGGTTTCTTGGGGAGGATTATTCAGTTATACGACAGGTTTAATTGAACAAGGAGGCAGTCGTAGAGGTGCTTTAATGTTAATGATTAATGACTGGCATCCTGATCTTGTTGATTTTATTACAGTAAAACAAAAGATGGGTGAAATCACAAATGCTAATCTATCTGTTTGTTTAAGCAATGGTTTTATGAAGGCTGTAAAAGAAGATTTAGAATGGGATTTAGTGTTTCCTGATACAGATGATCCAGAGTATGACGAGTTATGGAGAGGTGACTTAGAAGAATGGAAAAACTTAGGTAAGAAAGTTATTCTTCATCAAACCGTAAAAGCTCGTGAAGTGTGGCATACGATCATTGAGTCTGCTTGGAAATCAGCAGAACCAGGGGTTGTGTTTATGGAACATTATAATGATATGTCCAATAGCTGGTATTTCAATCAGATTATTTGTACAAATCCATGTGGTGAGCAAGGGTTACCAGCATGGGGTGTATGTAATTTATCCGCAGTGAACTTATCTAAGTTTTATGATGAGGAAAATGAAGATGTAAACTGGGATGAACTTGGTAAAGTTGTTCGTTATTCCACACGTTTTCTGGATAATGTTATTGATACCACACCTTATCATTTTGAAGAAAATGAACAGAACCAAAAGGGTGAACGTCGAGTTGGTTTAGGAACAATGGGACTAGCTGAATTGATGATCAAGCTAAAAATTCGTTATGGAAGCCCAGAATCGTTAGAGTTTTTAGACAAAATATATGGATTTATGGCTAAGGAAGCCTACCTTGCGTCTTCTGAAATTGCTGGGGAAAAAGGGTCATTTACACATTTCATTGAAGATAAATTTTTACAAAGTGGATTTATGAAAGATATGGTTGAGGCATTTCCTGAAGTAGGAGAGTCCATAAAAGAGAATGGAATGCGTAATGTAACTGTAATTACACAAGCACCAACTGGAAGTACAGGAACAATGGTAGGAACATCTACTGGAATTGAACCTTATTTTGCTTTTGAGTATTATCGACAAAGCCGATTAGGTTATGATAAACAACTTGTACCTATTGCACAAGAGTACCAAGATCAAAATCCAGGTCAACCTTTGCCAGATTATTATATTACATCTATGCAAATGTCAGCAGATGACCATATCAGGGTTCAAGCTGCTATTCAAAAATGGGTAGATAGCTCTATTTCTAAAACAGCAAACTGTCCTGCAGACTTTACAGTTGAAGAGACGAAAAAGTTATATGAATATGCATTTGATTTAGGTTGTAAAGGGGTTACGATTTATAGAGATGGAAGTCGTGACGTACAAGTACTTTCAACTGCAGATAAGGACGAAAAAGAAGAAAAGGACGTTGAAGTAGGTGCAACTGAAGAAAGTACAGAGAGAATAGAAGCGCAAACTTCAGAGGACCTTGGTCAATTAAAAGAATCTTTAAAAGTAAATATAGATTCAAAAACAGAACAAGTATTTGATAAACAATATATTAAACGCCCACAAGTATTAAAAGGTTCAACTTATAAATTTAATACACCGTTTGGAATGGCGTATATCACCATCAATGATATCAATGGTGTGGCTGGTGAGATCTTTTTGAATGTTGGGAAAGCAGGTTCTGATGTATTTGCCATGTCTGAGGCATTAGGAAGAGTATGCTCTCTATTCCTTCGATATGGTGATCATGGCAATAAAGAACAACTATTAATTAAACATTTAAAAGGAATTGGTGGTTCAGGTGCGATTGGTTTTGGAGCTAATCGAGTAGAGTCCATTGCGGATGCTGTTGCTAAAGCATTAGAGATCCATATTGAAGAAGCTGAACAAACAACGTCAGTGATCGAAAACAACGAAAATGCAGCTTCAATAGAAGTGGAGGCAGTGGAAACAGTTGCTGAAACAATAGAAAAAGATGTAGCAGTTATAGAATCCAAAGATCTATGTCCTTCCTGCGGCTCGGCAAGTTTAGTGAATTCAGAAGGGTGTAAAAACTGTACGAGCTGTGGATATAGCCGTTGTAACTGAGTTTAAGGAAATTAAAAATGAATTAAAAGTTAGAACTGAGAATATCTAATGATTAGATATTCTTGGTTCTTTTTTTGTGATCAAATCATCGAGCATTATTCCGATTAGAAATATAAATTTTTGAAATAAACAATCGCTTTTGCTCTATCATGAATGTCAATCATCTCGTATATTTTGCTAATATAATTTTTGACCGTCCCTTCTGTAAGAAATAGTTGTTTAGCAATTTCTCTGTTTGTCATTCCATCACATAATAATCGTATGATTTCAAGTTCACGATTAGAAAATGGATGGCGATCACCTTGCATAGCTACTTTAGATGGGTTTAAATGTTTGGAAAGCTTGCTAGCTAGTTTCCCTGGTAAAATAACATTGCCAGCCATTGCATCTTGAATAATGTGATAAAGTTGGTGCCCTTCAATATCTTTTAAAATATATCCTGAGGCACCATACTGCAAAGCTTTCATTAGATCAGCATCATCATCGAATGTAGTTAATATAATGACAAAAATATGAGGAAAATTTAGCTTGATCCGTCTGGTGCATTCGACACCGTCCATTACAGGCATACGAACGTCCATTAGGACAATATCTGGTTGCAACCGTTCTACAAGTTCAAATCCAACCTCGCCATTAAAAGCTGTACCAACCACCTCAAATTGATTATTTAATTGTAAAATCGTTTTTAACCCATCTACCATTAGTTGTTGATCATCTAGTATTACAATTTTAATTTTATCCATCTTCATGCTCCTAGTTGTTCTTATATTTTTTATCATGATTGTGAGCTTATTGTCTTAACCTATAGGCAATTCAATATGTATGGAGAAGTTTTCACCAGGAGCAACAGTAACATGAAAATTTCCTCCTAACCCCTCTACTCTCTCTTTCATATTGTTCAATCCAAATCCCATGTGTATCATAGCCGGTACGGCTCCAAAATTAGTTAACGCCAACTGAATAACTTGACCCTTTTCTTTAATCAATAGTGTAAATCTTTTACTATTTGCATGCTTTAAGCCATTCGTAAATCCTTCTTGAATGGCATTATACAACACTCTTTCTTGTATCGGCAGCAAAGGGGTTTCAATCTGTATTATATATTCTATTTCAACGAAGCAGTGTTTCATTGTATTATGAACAAATAATTCAATGGAAGATATAAAGCCTAGAGGGTGGTGCCCATCCTTTAACATATTTATAGAGGTACGCAAGTCAGCAAGTCCCTTTTTTACTTGTTTTCTCGCTGTATCTAATTTTTCCAACGATAAATTTGGATCTTTATCTTTGAGCATTTTGCTTGCTTCTAATTCAATTAAAGCAACGGTCAACGTATGCCCAACGGTATCATGTATTTCACCAGCGATACGATTGCGCTCTTCCACTAAAATCATCTCTTCCAGTTCCTTATTTTTCATTTCTAACTCCTGCATCAGTTTCTTTAGTGCAGCAGCATTCATAATTTGGCTTTTAGCTAGATAAACAAAGGATAGGATTATACTGTAAACAAGCACAGAATTAATAATGAAATACAAAATATCCATTGAGCTTGTATACGATTGTTTTTCTATTTCCATCCCTACATACATCACAAATGTGACAAAAGAATACGGTAATGTGAAATGATATGGATACTTAATAATTAAATCGGCGACTAGAATAAAAAACAATCCTTGCGATATGTTCGTATGATCAACATAACTAATTAAGAGTAAAGGAAGGATTTCCATGCTTGCAACAATATAACTCCATTTGTTTTTTTCAAACTTAGAGTATATCATCGTCCGCAAACTTGTTATTGTAAGTGATGCAGCAATAGCAAAGAGAATATACAGTTGATTAGCAGGATTTTTTAAATAGATAATCAATAGAAGCAGAATAAATATGATTCCAAGTGTATACGATTGTATTTTGCTGTGAAAACGCATTGTCCACCTTCTTTCATTGATCCATTTCCAATCCTAGCTAGGGATCACCTTCTATTTCTCCACTAGAAGGAGTAAAACCTCTTATTCTATCGGTACGATTTTACTTCCTTTTTTTAAAAAATATGACTTAAATTATGACCACAGTCAGTTATCATATGACCTATTTTAATTTTACACTGTTTCCATCCAATAGAAATGGGAGGCAATCAAAATGAAAGATAAAATATGGATCATTGGTTTATCTATAATTTTTATGATCTTGATGATCTTTAGTGTATTTGTGATTTTCCTGAATAAGTCAAGTGATGATTCAATTCCCACCATTCCGCAAACCGCTAAAGCAGGGGATCTCATTTATAAAAAAAAGTTGACTTATTCATACGGAAAAAATGAATATGATGCAGAGTATGGCATACTTATCGTACCTGAAAATCGCTCGAAGCTGGATTCAAAATTAATAGGTATACCAGTCGTTAAAATAAATGCGGTAAACGAGTCATCATTAGCACCTATATTTATTTTAGAAGGAGGACCAGGAAACTCAAATATGCAGTTACAAGGCCCCGAAGAGCTGCTATTATCACATGACATGGTACTTGTTGGATATCGAGGAATGGATGGTAGTACAAATTTAAGGAGCAAGAAGCTGGAAAATGCATTAAGAGCAGACGATTTGCTGTCTGAAGAGGGACTTTCACAAATCGAAAATATTACAAAAGAAGTAATTCGAGATTACCAAGCTCAAGGCATAGATTTATCTGGATATACCCCTTTCGAAGTTGTACATGATTTGGATGCAGCTAGACGCGCATTGGGATACGATAAGATCAATCTGTACAGTGTCAGCTATGGCACAAGACTCGCACAATATTACGATAAATATTTTTCGGAACATATTCAATATGCTGCGTTGTTAGGTATCAATCCACCTGGTGCTTTCATGTGGGAACCTGATGTGATGGATTCGGTTCTTGAGCAATATGAAACACTTTGGAAATCTGAAACTAGTCATTATAAAACAGACAAAAGTCTAATACAAATGATGGATACCGCTTTTGATGACGCCCCAGACCGATGGCTTTTTTTTAACATTAATAAAGATAAAATTCGTGTCGCTTCCTTCTTTTTATTGATGGAGACAGAAACTTCTCCTTATGTATTCGATGCATATCAAGCCGCTGCAAACGGAGACTACAGTGGTTTCGCTGCGTTGACTTTGGCTTGTGATTGGCTCTTACCTACCGCCAGCAATTGGGGAGATATGTTAGCAAAAGGTGTGATGGATTATGATAAATCTAGAAACTATAGAAAAATAGAAACAGATGCACACACGATTGGCTCACCGGTGTCTAAACTGCTTTTTGGTGGATTTGCCCAGTCCTGGCCAAAGTATCCCATCGCTGAGGAATTGAAGCGTGTACATCCCTCTTCCACTCGTACACTGTTGATCAATGGGAATCTAGATATGTCAACACCTGCAGTAAATGCGGAAAACGATCTCATCCCGCACCTTTCCAATGCAACCTATATTAAGCTACATCATATGGGACATACCGTAACAGAAGCACAGCCGCAAGCAATGGAAAGATTGCTTACTTCTTTTTACCGTACTGGAATCGCTGATGATTCATTATTTGTGGAAGAAACGTTCAGCTTTCATTCCAAATTCAATTTTACTACGATTGTCAAAACGATTGTTTTCGTACTATTCTGTATTCCTATTATGATCATTATAGCTATCTACTTCATTATTAAGAAAATTAGATCCAAGCAAAACAGCATTGAACAGGAAACATTAGACAGTAAAACTTAAGTGATTACTTCTTAAACTCAAGCAAAATTCATATATGACCTTATCGCTAAGAATTTATTCTTGCCCTGAAAGAAAAAAAGGTTATTTTCTAAAAAATTTTTTATTCCCAAATCTAATTATAAAGACGACTCAGGACACCATATGATTTCATACTTGATAATCCCCATCAAAGAAGAATGAGTATGAATATCTAATAAACACTATCATTTAATGCTATCCTTTTTTGTAAATAAAAGTATATAATGTGAAGAGAAATCTTATTTATAGTTTAAAGGGGAAAAGAAAGATGAAAAATATAAGAACAATCGGCATTGTAACACTTATGGTTGTCGCACTAGCTCTAACCTCATATTACATATTTGAAAATCAAAAAAATTCTTATGATCAAACTGTTACTTCACAGGAATCACCTGAGACAGAGATATCTGATAACCCAGATCAGAATAGTGAAGTTGAAAACCACCAAACGCTTTCTATAGAAGAAATAAAGGATCAAACATGTTTACCAGCCCAAAAATTAACAAATAACAAAGAGGACAATCTCTTACAATTCTTAAATACACCATCAGAAAATGCAGCCTTAAGTGGAATACAATCTATTTCAACAAATACAGCCCATGATTTTGAAGTTTATGGTTCGAAAGAGGGTACATCCTATGCATTAGATAATGAAGGAAGAGTTTTTATTTGGGGAAGCGGTATTAATATTTCCTATCCACGGTTAATGACTGAGTTTCCGAAAGTGAAAGAAATGGCTGGAGGATTTATTTTAAGTGAAGACAATGATATATGGTATTTAAATTGGGACTGGGGGTTGCGGAAACCTGTAGTACTACCTAAAATAGTAACCTCATTGTCAAACATAAAAGAAATGAAGGAAGTAAACTACAGTGATTTATATGTTTTAACAGAGAATGGCAAAGTTTTTTTAATAGAAGGAAGCTATGGGGATCCTTCTGGAGAAGAGTTTGAAATGATTGAGGTTAAAGGATTAGAGAATATAGAACAAATCTATATTTCAAATGATTTATTGTTTGCACAGAAGAGTGATGGAACACTATGGAAAGTTTCGCAATATACAGAAGACGATAAGGATCAAACAGCTGTGCGAGTAATTATACCTGAAAAAGTAGTGAATGTTTCAGAAGGAGTAGACTATGCAAAGACATTCATTCAATTGGAATCGGGAAATTGGGTATCATATAAACACGGGAATGATCAAAACGAAGAACCTATCATTTCTCCACTAGAGAATATGAGCGATGATTTAATAAAAATAGTACATAATAAACATGGCGTTATAGCTTTGAAAAAAGACGGAACGGTATGGGGTTGGGGAGATGAAAACTATAATTTAGTCCCTGATCAAAATCAAACGGTAGAAGAACCTATACAAATACAAGAATTACACAATATTGTAGATGTGCAAATGGGAGCACATCATGTATTAGTACTTAATGAACAAGGTGAGGTGTATTCTTGGGGCAACAATATGAATGGACAATTAGGTCGGTTTCCACTAACTTATGATCAATTTAGGACCATAGGTTCGTTTAATGACAATATTGAGCAAATTATACCTGTTATACCATCTATGAATAGACCCTATAGTTTTTTCGTTTTTAATAAGGGAGAGGTTTGGGGTATAACGTCAGAGTTGGACATAGAAAGGTTCCAATTCAATTCAGAAATTGATCACATGACTATGTTTTATTATGATTTGGCTGTGCTAACAAAGGAAGGGAATATCATTTTTAGAGACTTTAATGAGGAGTGTACTTTATTAAAGTTTAATCGACCCATTAAAAAAATAAATGGAAGTCTCTTGCAAATTGAGGAAGGGAATCTTTACAAACTGATATTGAAAGAAAATGGAAAGGGGTTTGAAATTAAAGGAGTAAATTTTGCTAAAGAATCACTGCAACATATTAATTTGCAAGACATAAAACAACTTGAAGATTTCCCAATTTTAATGATTGTTACGGAGGATGGGAAGTTATTTTATGAAAGTGAAATGCAAGGAGAGGACATGGTAATATTGAAACAACTTGAAGACATTTCTCCTATACAAGAAATTAAAACAATGGAAAGAGCGTATTTTCATTCATTTTTTGATAATGATTCATCTGAGCCTATTGGACTGGCAATTGATAAAGATAGAAATGTTTATCTTTTAGATCTTAATTTAGACAATACAGGAAAAGGTAGAATTATTATTAAATCGAATATGCAATTGGATAAAATTGTTGATAATATTAGCTCCTTCACAGGGAGTTTATGGATTAAAGACACAGGTGAATTTCAAGATCAATTATATCAAGAAATTAAATATGATAGTGTTGTTGAAAACCCAGAGGAGATTGTATTAGCAGAGTCTAATTATAGCTACTTTATTGAAGGTCCAGGATTACATTATCATGTGATTGTGATGGAAAATGGTGATATGAAAATACTAGGAGATAATCCATTTTTGTTTTATAATTATACGGCACAAATTGGAAAAGTACTTATTGAATAAAGGTTTCGTAGTAGTTTTCATAAAATAAATATAGGACTGAGAGAATCTAATTTAGATAACCCTCAGTCTTTTTTTAGTACTAATAAAAAGCCCTATTTAATAGTTGAAAACCCTTTTTTACTATTTTGGTGGAAAAACATCTATACCATGTACATATCAACTACATATTATAGTATAGGTTAGTTAGGGAGTATTTTAGTACTTTTCATTCTACTTGTTATTGTACTTAGTATTTGTATATGTGTTTAAAACATTGATAAGGCGTTTCAACTCGTTGGAATAGCCTTATTTAATAGAATAATGAAGAATAAATGATAAAAATGTCATATTATGATAAGAGAAATAGAATTAAATACCAGAAGTATTTTTGTTTTTAAATAAAGAGAAATTTTCTTGTTTTTAACCTTTGACAAAACGTTCATGAAACATTACGCTGTAAGTAAGGTAAGTAATATAATGAATACTCCATTTTCACAATTTTTTCAATAATAACTAAAATTTTTTATTTTTGTTTGGCAAACGAGTTATAAATGAAACGGAGGAATATGGATTGGAAATCTTTAATTATATGGAGAAATTTGATTACGAGCAAGTTGTTTTCTGTCAAGATAAAGAGTCAGGTCTAAAAGCTATTATTTCAATACACGATACTACACTTGGACCAGCATTAGGTGGGTGTAGAATGTGGCCTTATGTCAAAGAAGAGGATGCTATTCTTGATGTTTTACGTTTATCAAGAGGTATGACATATAAAGCAGCTGCAGGAGGATTGAATCTTGGAGGAGGGAAGTCCGTTATAATCGGTGATCCTAAAACGGACAAGAACCCTGATATGTTTCGTGTTTTTGGGCGATTTATAGAAAGTCTCAGTGGCAGATATATTACTGCAGAGGATGTTGGGACAACCGAAGATGATATGAATAATATACATAAAGAAACAAATCATGTGACAGGTGTTACGCTTTCATCTAGAGACGCAGGTGGAAATCCATCTCCTTCAACGGGATACGGTGTATACCAAGGTCTAAAAGCTGCTGCAAATGAAAAGTTTGGTACAGATAATTTAGAAGGTAAAGTTATTACTGTACAAGGCTTAGGAAATGTAGCGTATGCTTTATGTAAGTATCTGCATAAAGATGGAGCAAAACTAGTTGTTACAGATATTAATCGTGATCGTGTGAATAAAGCGGTTGAAGAATTCGATGCAAAAGCTGTAGATCCAGAGGATATTTATGGTGTGAGTTGTGATATCTTTTCTCCTAATGCGTTAGGTGCTGTTATAAATGATGAAACGATTCCACAAATAAAAGCAAAAGTGATAGCTGGAGGTGCAAATAATCAATTACAACAGGATAAACATGGAGATAGATTACATGAAATGGGAATTCTCTATGCCCCAGATTATATTATAAATGTGGGTGGACTTATTCATGTAGCAGATGAATTAAAAGGTGAATTTAATCTTAATCGAGTGATGAGCAAAGTAGAACATATTTATCAAAATATGCAAAAGGTAATAGAAATATCAAAACGAGATCAAATTCCTACTTATTTAGCTGCGGATCGTTTAGCTGAAGAAAGAATAGCATCAGCTGGAAAAATCAAGTTAATGAAATAGCAGAATATTAGAAAATAGTAATCTCCTAAAAATGAAAAACGGTTTATCCAGTTTTACGGGATAAATCGTTTTTTTCAATTGCATCCCCTTTTTGATTCCCGGTTCATCTTCATTTTCAGATTTTATGTTTCTACTTCTTAAGTGGTACATTTTTCTTATTACAATTGAGATTGTATACATGGGAATAAGAAGATGACTTACCTTTTATTCCATTTCCAACTTCATTACCACCTGCATTTAAATTTTCTTCAACGATAAACATACCATCACCAAATTCAGTACCATTATCAGAAAAATTTTTATCAGCTTCACACATACCTCTTCCAACGTCAAATCCTTCCCTATATAATTCTTTTTTCCCTTTAAACGTATTGTTTTCAGAATCTTTTTTTCCCACTATTGTCAACTCCCTTTAAATAATTTTTTAGTCTTAACCCTTTGACAATGGTTTCTTTTTTACTTTCATTCTAAATATGGAAAATAAATATTTAAATTATCCCCGTAGAAAGTTATATTTTATACTTGGATTTTTTGTAATAAATGTAAAAAAATATTTAATATAATGTTATAATAGAAATGTTATAAAATATTCTAATTATTGGAGGTATTTCCATTGTTGACAAAAAAATGGGTAAAATCTGTCTTGGTTAGTGTACTAGCATTATCTTTGGTTATTCCAGCTCAAGTATTAGGACATGATGAATTGGGTGATATCAATCTCGAAAAAGGAGAGAGAACGAATTTTGATGATATTACTGCGCCTATATTAAATGGTAGTAAAAACTTGAAATTTTTACATGAAGTAGCTGCACCTGAAATGGAAATTGTTAGAGCAGATGGGTTAGAAAACTCCTATGCAGATGTGTATGCTCACAAAGGATATGCATACGTTGGAACACATACTCGAAATGGTGGGAATGGCGGAGTAAGAGTATTTGATCTAAAAGACCCTGCTAATCCTGTAGAAGTCTCTGTTTTTGCAAACAATGAATTTCCTTTAACATGGCAAGAAAAAGTGATAGTGAAATCAGTAAATACTCCTTATTTTCACGGTGATCTTGCTGTAGTCTCAGTTCAGCAGTTAGATCGTACACACCCAGATTCAAAAGGCGGGTTTTTATTATACGATGTAACTAATCCGGTTGAACCTCAAAAGTTAGGTTTTTGGGAAGTTGCAAAAAATACGAGAGGAACGCATGAATTATATTTGACCATGCAGGGGAATCGGGCCCTTGTATTAGCAGCAAGTCCATATACAGACTACTATACACATGGTGAACAACGTGATTTTCAAATTGTAGATGTTAGTGATCCAACTAATCCTGAGACATTATGGCAGTTTGATCCTAGAATACTTCCTGAAGTTGATGAATCATTTGACGGTTATTATTGGGATTCACCAGATGGAAAAGTACGACCTGTATTTAATCATAGTACAATGGCTGATACCACTGGGAACTACGCATATGTCTCTATGTGGGATTTAGGGACCATTATATTCGATATTCAAGATCCTGAGAATCCTAAATACTTAGGACGTACTGAGTTTGCTTCTGATCAGCAAGGCTCTGCTCACTCCTCCACACTTGCAAACGGGGGTACGGTATTAATTGAAACCCGTGAGGTTTATGCCCCTGTTCGTGATGGATATGAAGAAGCCTACGGATATACTCGTATTTTTGACATAAAGGATAAATCAAATCCAAAATTACTAAGTGAATTTAAAACAGATTTAACATATGATATTCCTGAAGAAAATAATGTTACTTTTGCAAAAACTGTTCATGATCCCAAGGTGAGAGGTAATACACTTTATCTCTCATATTATGCAGGAGGGGTTATATCTGTAGATATTACGGATGTTAGTAATCCAATTGAAATTGCTCGCTATACACCAGAATCTGCTTATGTGTGGGGAGTGTTTGTGGATCAAAATTACATTCTTGCATCTGATATGAGAAGTGGATTAAAAGTGTTACTAAAAAATAATAGTCAAAATAAATAAGTCTGTTAACAAAATTATTGTTAACTTTTTAATAAGAGAGGGACTATTTTATTTGAGGTCTCTCTCTTTTTTGTATTTTAAGGATATTAATAAGAATGAAATTTTTAATTTCTACTTAGTTTCTGCACAATTTCCTGTTAAAATAACTATATCTCTATGTGACGATTCAACAATAACGATCTTGTGAAGATATCATAAGCTTATGGTTACTTATTTACAATTTGTTTGATGGATATTAAATATGACTAAAATGATAATGCAATGATTATTGATGGTAGGAGATGATGTCATGAAGAAATTTTTAATCGTAATAGGAATGTTTATTTTTATTTTAACAGGGTGTGCGAACACAGATCAGGTTCAAGAATCTGAATCTAATTCTGGAAAGCAAAATGAAGAAAAAAATCAAAATGAAACGAAAGATAATAAATCAGATGATAGAGAGGCTTCATCTGAAGAAGAGCAAGATGATTCCGAAAGATCTACCCCACAAATGGATATTGTTGAGTTCGGACATGTTCACGGTATGGGTTTTAATTCTGAAGGAAGCCGATTACTTCTCTCATCACATACAGGTTTAAAAGTATATGAAGATGGAATTTGGAGTGAAGGAAAAGGAGAAGGTCATGATTATATGGGATTTGCAATGGCAAAAGATAGTTTTTTTTCTAGTGGACATCCAGCTCTAGGGTCTGAATTAAAAAATCCATTGGGAATAGTAAAAAGCTCAGATGAAGGAAAGAGTTTAGAACAGTTAACTTTGTATGGAGAAGTAGATTTTCATGTGACGGGTGTATCCTATAATACGGGTACTCTTTACGTTATAAATTTTGCACAAAATAGTGTTATGAAAAATAAAGGATTATATTATACCCAAAATGAAACTCAGACATGGAAAAGAAGTCTTTTAGAAGGTTACCCTTCTCAGTTAAAACCTGATGCACTAGCTGTTCATCCAGATGAAGATTCCATAGTAGCAATTGCTACTGAAAATGGACTATATTTATCAATAAATTACGGTGACTCTTTTGAAAAATCATTCGATGGATATCAAATAACAGCTGCATACTTTGATTTTGATGACCAATTATGGGTAGGAACATATAATGGACAAGCTGGACTTCAGCGCATGGATCTGAATACAGGTAAAATAACTATAGTGAATATTCCAGATATGCCAAAGGACGCAATACAGTATATAACACTAAACCCAGAAAATACTTTAGAAATGATTATAGCTACCTATAATGTCGATATGTATAAAAGCGTAGACGGGGGTGAAAGCTGGGTTACCATTGCTGAACAAGGAAAACCTACATCAAATCTTGACTAAATCGATATGAAAAAGATTCATATTAAAGAAACGCAGAAGAATAAACGTTAAGTTAAATTATGTTTGTTTATAAGTCAATATCTCAATGAAGGATGCTTCCATATGGCATCTTTTTCTTTTTTTAATACAAAAAAGAAAAAGATAGCTGCTATTTTGCATATAATTGGGCAGAATATCCAAAAAAGTGAATAGGCTCACGTTAAAACGTTTCTCAGAATAAATTGTAGTAAATAATGGTCTATAAATGAGGTGATATCATTGGCAATGGCTGAAGTTTATAAAAGACTTTTAAAAGGGGAAAAGTTCAAAAAAATTAGTGATCTTAATTTAAAGGAATTAGACATAAAAGATCCTTCAGAATTGGTAGGTTCTAATCCAGTTTTGCAGGAAGCTGCAAGAAAACACGCTAGAAATCTGAAGTACAAAAAAAAATAAACTCAAAATGTTTATGAGTTTACTTAAATCCCAAGATTTTTTTAACAAGTGGTTCGTTTTTATTAACATGAACTGTTTTTACGATTTGCCCCGTAGCTATGTATTCAGAATGATTTGTTTTATGATTTCTATTTAATAGCTTTCTTTTTGCACGTTTTTTAATATCTGTAGGTTCAATTGGAGTTCTTGACATCATAATCACCCCTTTATTTAATGATATAAAAAAACTAGTTGTAGAGTCAAGTGGAATCACTAGCGATTTCCGGAGGAGTCGTTAAAGCAACCATATACTCAATATTCTCAACGTTTTTACTAATATTATGATGTAATAGTTCAACTAGATGTTTATCTAATACATCAAATTCATATGTATAACTACTTAAAACTGTAACCAACTCCTGATTATTATAAGCATAATGCATTAGTAAATAATTCTTTTTAAATAAATTATCGTTGTTTATTTTGTTTTTTATCATCACTTTTTCTGTTTCTTTTGATTCTTTTATTAATTCATCAAACATTTTTGGGAAATTAGTCGTATGGATTTCATAAATAAAATGAGAATCAAATTCCTTCTGATATCCTTCTTTTATTTCCTCTAAGAAGTGCTCTAATACTTCTCTAAAATCTATTGAAGGGACTGGTGTTTCATCATTTAAAAATTGTAATGTTGTAGCCTCTGCATCATTGCTAGATAAGTATGCCATTAATTTAGCCTTACCACCTGTGATTTCAATGGTTTGGATGGCCGCTTTCTCCACGTTTTCTACTTCAATTTCCATTCGAAATAATTTAATTCTTCTCAATCTCCTAAATCCGACTGGAATGATTAGAAAGATTATCATCCAAATGACTAATAAAGAAATGCCTCTAAAGATGATTCTATTTAAATCAGATTGTATGATTGATTTCAAAAATGATTGCCACTCAGTCTCTTGATCTGGGTTTGCGAGATTGACATGTATTTGCATTTCCGAATCTATTTTTAATGTATTTCCATCTATATTATCTATATTTTCCTCCATTATAGGCTTCTCTGATAGTAGGAAAAACGACAATGGATCTACTTTGTAAGTATTATAGCCGAGTAATACAGCTGATATAATCATCCATCCTCCAATAAGAATAATACCAGCAGCATATAAATAGGGGATGAATGAATCAACCCACATAAAAAAGGTTCGTTTTTCATATTGTAATGAATTCATATTTTTAAACATCTCAACTTCCTCTACTTAAGTTTCTATTTATTAGTTGATAAATTTACGACTTGTTTATCCAATGTATTCGGCTTTTTCAACATAATTCCTTCCAAAAAAATCATTAATTTGAAATTTAAAACATGTTTATTTTGAAAATGCATCATTTTACAACGGAAAAATGTTAAAAAATTAGAGTCTCCATTTGATTTCACGATGTTTAAGCTTTGCTTAAACGAGTTCACTTATAATAAAACTTGGATGTGATAAAATTGGCATATGTATTTTTAGGTTGGAAATAATATACATGGAATAGAAGCTAATTTAAACAAAAATTCACAAAGACTGAGGATGATTTTATGATATATTTCCTTTTTTTTATTGCAGCAAGTTGTACAATCTTTTTGGCGATTAAGATCTCAAAATATGTGGATGTGATTAAAGAAAAATCGTCAGTAAATGGAGTTTTATTAGGGCTTATGCTTGGTGGGGCTACATCCTTACCAGAAATCACAACAAGTGTTACATCTATTGTGATTAATAATCCAGATATTGCCACCGGAAACGTGTTAGGTAGCAATTTGTTCAATTTTATGATTTTAGCAGTAGTAGATATCATATTTAGAAAGACCCAAATATTTAACTATTCAAACAAACAAAATACGATGACGAACATCCTCGTAATGCTGCTTTTAATCTTTATTTCAGTTTCTATTTATTTTAAAATATCTTATCACATTTTTGGTATTGGTTTGGATTCAATTGTGATAGTTCTTGTGTATAGTTTAGGGATGTGGATTATCTCTAGAGTGGAAAATACCCCTACAACACAACCGATAAATGATTCCAAGAAGTATGAAAAATTCACTTTAAAAAGGGCGATTATATCCTTTGTCTTTGCGGCTATATTCATTTTAGTATTTGGCTCAGTGTTAACTATCTCAGCTGATAAAATTGCAACGTTGACTGGAATTGATGCTTCATTTATTGGTACGTTTTTAGTAGCAGCAAGTACAAGTTTACCAGAAGCGATTTGTATTATCGTTGCAATTCGACTTTTAAATTATAATTTAGCGATTGGATCTATTTTAGGAAGTAATACTTTTAATATTTTAATTTTAATATTTACAGATGTATTGTATAGAAAGGGCAGTTTATTATATCATTCTAGTCCAAGTCACTTATACACTGTTCTTGGTACATTCGTACTTGCAGTAATATGTATGTATGGATTGATTAGGAAGCAGTCAAAAAATGGTTTTACATATGTTTTACCGAGTATATTGGTAGTGATAAGTTATTTTGTTGTTAGTTATTTGATGTTCATTCAAGCTCAACAATAAAGAAAACAAAAACCCTGTGCGACTGCACAGGGTTTTTTTTCTCACTCTAAATATAACGAGGGAATTGTTATACTTAGTATTTAAATTGACATTATTCTTGATTCATTTTTTCTGGTCCATGATCAGGAGCGATATAATCTTCCGCAGTTGCTTTATCAGCATTTTGGATTAACTCATCAAATGTTTGAACTTCATTCATAAAACCTGCTGCTAAAGCTCCATCGCTGAAATAGGCAACTTGATCAATTGTGAAACCGTATTCTGTAATACTAAAGTCCGTTTCTAAAGTAGCACTGATTTCATCCCCATCTACAGTAACCCAGAACGCACTTTGAGATCCATCATAACTTGCTACCGTACTTCCATTTTTATCTTTAATATGAACAAAATCATAATTTGCTTCTGTTGAAAAAGATGAAAAATGAATGGCAACTTGCTGTGCACCAGGTTTTGAATAAGTATAAGTTTCCGTATGATTATTTGGATAAGGATGAGGTGTATCATAACTTACATTCTCGTAGAACCACTCGCCTAGTTGTTCCTCTGGAAAAGTAGCGCTTAAGATATAAGAGTTGGTACTATTAGCACCGTTGTAACCAACAACTTGAAGATAGAATGTATCTGCACCTGAAGCTGTATATAGGATAGATTCACTTGATGTGCTCCCATTAATGGATTTATCCAATTCAACTCCGCTGCTATTGAATAAATAAAGGTCATAATCTAAAGGTAAACTTGTTAAGTCTATGGATATATTTCCAGATCCTCCAGTTGTAAAGGTGTAGAAGTCTACATCACTTGAAGTAGAAATATATGAAGTGTAGGACACACCACTTGAAATTGAATATGCATCACTTAAAGTATTGTTAGGTTCAAATGTATCATCAGTTGGTGTTGTAGTAGAATCACCAATACCTACAGCTGCTAAACCATCTGCAATAGCATTGTATTCTACACTATTTTCACCATATAAATCAGTAGCTGATTGCAATAATGCATTACGAGCATCATCAAATTGTGAAAACTGTGTTAAATATGAAGTTAATGCTCTGTAATAAATTTTTCCTGATTTTTCAAAGCCTATGTTTGTAGCGACATTATAAAATGCTTTGTTGGTAATGGAGCTATTAATGTGTACTCCTCCCCAATCACCTTCCCTTGTGTTAGGTAGTACTCTAAAGTCATCCATATGATCAGGGTAACCAAAAATTGTAGGATCTTCCATACTTCTGATAGCATCATTACCATTAATGAAAATATCTTCTCCTAGTAACCATTCAGTTGAACCTTCATACTCTACCTCGGCTAAGATACCGAACACATCAGAGAAGGATTCATTTAATGCACCAGATTGAAATTCATATTCTAAATTTGCTGTAGTATCAGTTACAGCATGTGTTAATTCGTGAGCTACAACATCTAAAGAAGCTGATAAAGCGTGTGAATTAATCCCATCTCCATCACCGTAAACCATTTGTGCACCTGTCCAGAAAGCGTTTTCTACGTTATTTCCTAAATGTACACTTGAAATGATATCAGATCCATTATTATCATAACTGTTGCGATTATGGTTATTTAAAAAATAATCATAAACAACACCAGCATAAAAGTGTGCATCAACAGCAGCGCGTTGACGAGATGAACTAAAATTATTATTATCGTCTGTCACATAAACACCTGGGCTCGGGTTGAATTCATTTAGAGGATTCATTGTGTTTTGTGCATCATAAGTTCTAATTACACCATCCATTGGTTTTGTTGTATCATGCAAATAATATAAACCGTCAGATAAGTAAGTATTAAGTGTTTTTGTGTCTCCAAACACACCTGTTCCAGTACCTGTTTCAGCTGCTTCTACAATTCTATTTACTGATCTTAATACTTTACCTTTTTTAGCATCAATATAGAAAAACTCTCTACCAAGATAAGGCTCCAAAAATTGTAACTCTACTACGTATACAGGCTGCCATTTGTTTTCATGTTGATATAAGAACAGTTCAGAAGTTGGCTCTGCTGTGAAAGTATTATCATCAGGCGTAAAACTTAAATTTTTCTTTGCTACATGAATAGCATCTTTATTAGAAAGTTTTACTGATTTACTCCATTTTTTCTTCTCTAGTTTCGGTTCTGCTTGTCCATTAATCGCTGTAATAATTCCATCTTTATCTGTATGAATGATTAATTCAGCACCATAAACTGGAATACCATCTACAGATTGTTTTGTACGATAATGAGTCATACCAAGCTCATCTGTTTCTGCTTTTTTTACTTCAAACTCACCACCATCTATCAGAAAAACATCTTTATTTTCATTTAGAAAATCTAAAACATCAATGTTTTTATCAGACAACTCTCCAGAAATAAATCGAGGAATTCCTTTTTTCTCATCCCAAGAGACCTTAAACTCTTTCTTCGATTTATCTGATTTTTCAAGCATCTTATTGAGTTTTTGGAGTTGTTTTGATTTGTCCTCCTTCACCTTGTTAGGTTCTGCATTAACATTGCTTGAAATAGGCAAAAGAAATACGCCAAGTGTAAGAGCTATGGATAATATCAATGAAACCAATTTACTTTTTTTCATAGTTTCCACCTTTCTTAGAATGATTCAAGATTTTTTGTGTATGTGACTACTAAGTTATTAAACCTACTAAATCACCCCTTTCACTTGGAAATAGAATAAATATGATCCTTTAGATTTAATATCACCCCCTTGTAAGAATATACATTTTTCAATTTTCTGACTTTTGATTAATAGACTAAAAAACCAAATAAGTCATCATTATCTAGTATACATATATATTAAAAGTTGTAAATAAGCATTAATAACTATAAATATTTGTGAATAATTTCACTTTGTTAAATCTCTAAGAAATAATTCCTAGTTCATTTTTTTAGTTTTTTTGTTTGGTTGGATTGAGTAGATTATTTTTAAATTATGTTAAAATTTAGTTCTTAAAGGACTTGAATTCATTCAAGTCCTTTTCAAAACCCTTTTTATTAGATGTAAAGATGGTTATTTCGTCTGTACAATCGTGTTCCAGAAACTAGCCGGTTCTTGACCTAATCTCCAAGCAGCGACTCCACCTAAAGAATATTTTTTAGCTAATTCTAATCTTGCTTTTACTGTTTGTTCATCCTCTAACCAGAATACATAAGTAAAACCGTCTTTTTTGTATTCAATTTTATACTGATTAAATCTCTCATCCCAAGTTGAAGTATATTCGTTTTCTTTTAATAGATCTTCTACACCAAATGAATATATAGCACGATTTCCTACAAGAGTACCACTGCTGTCAAACTTCCACTCTCGGATATAAAATGGTATACCTAAAATTAATTGCTCTCTGGACATTCCATAGGATAGGAATTCCTCAATTCCTTCCTCTGCCCATTGAAGACCTGAAACAGAGCCTGCCACATCACTTTCCCTATAGTGTTGGTCGTATGCCATAATGACAATGTAATCTACGATTTTTGATAATGCTTCGTGGTCGAATGCAGTTTTATGATTCCATGCTAAACTACCTCTTGGTAAATCAATAGAAATAGTTAGATTTTTCATATGCGCTGCTTCGGTTAGTTTTTTGATGAAGGAAGTATATGCTGCTCGATCAGAACCATATAGTGTTTCAAAATCAATATTAAGCCCATCTACACCAATTTCTGAACTCTTGGTTATTAATTTATTAATAAAATTATTTTGAGCAGTCTCATTTGCCAAAAAAGAAGATGTCAATTTACCATCAAATTGATTATGAACTAATGGATGCACCTCAATCCCCTTTTTGTGTAACATTTTTACAGTTTCTGCATCTGAAGTATCCTCAAATTCACCATTCTCATTTTTTAATTTAAACCATGTAGGAGAATCAATATCCAATCCTACGGCTTGATTAACGTGATCTAGAATGGTAGACCGATTAGATGATCCATTCCAACCCCAGACCTTAAGACGTGAGCTGTTGTCCCATAATACCTTTTCTCTTCTATCTATGATTTTGGTATGTTCCTCTGTTAAAGCAAATTGGACAGCTTCCTGAACAGTATTAAATTTGTTTAAACTATTATCTTGTTGAAGAACCTCAAAGTTAGGTTCATTAAACCAAAGCTCAGTACCTTGATGTTCAATAGAAGTACGTACAAAGTATTTAGCATAAGCAATAGCTTGATCTAAATGATAGAAGGAATTAATCTCCCTACCGCTTTGTTTAACTACAAAGGTTTTTTCATTAGAATATACTTCTTTGTTCGTTTTTGTGTTCACGATGATGGAATCTTCTATCTTTAGCGCTTCGTTTATAGCATCTTCAAGATATGACATTTTAATAGGGAGTTCTAATGATGGTGCACTGATCTCGTAGATTGGACTTTGAGCTCTTAAAGTATCTTTTTTTTCCGCTGAGAGATCATCCCAAATCCATTTGTTTGAAGTGAGGTCGATAATATGAACATTTCCCCATTTATAAGTTTCTTTTTTCGCATCCTCTAGGGTTTCAAAGGTCCATTCAGGTAAAGTTTTATTATCTCCTTGAATAAGTATGTAATTTGCAAAGTTATCCCATACAATTCCTGATTCCTGAAGGTTCTTGATGATCGCCTGTTTATGTTTTTGAGCTTCTGTTAGTGCTTCTTCATAAGTATTATATTTTTTTTGAAGGGGTATCCCTTTTACAATGACTTCATATTGGGGGAAATTGCTATAAACCCATTCACGTGTAGTAATGTCTTCTACATAACTATTGGAAAAACTATTAGCATACATTTTAGCTTGATTCAGGTTAGAAAACTCTTTAAGCTGGTTGTCGTTTTGATAGACTCGGTATTTCGTAGTTAAATCTTGTGCAATGACGGTGGTTAAGGGGGAAATCTGTAAAATGAATACGGTCATAAGTAATAAAGTTAAGCTTCTTTTCATATAAATCATCTATCATTCCTCTTTCTGCTAGATTCTATTAATTTAGACGAATGATAAGAGAAAGAGTTGCGTAAAAATTTGTAGTTTTTATTTTTAATGATAGAGTGAAAATAGATAGAATCAGATTTTATTTGGCTTTGATGTATTGTTTTCCAATAAACGCTGTTACAATAGAGACAATTAGTAGAAGACTTAATATGGATACGGCAGGAATTGCTCCTATTTTGGGAATCATTACCGTAAAAACTCCTAATAAGGTAATCTGCAATGCAAGACCTATTGATCGAAATAAACTTTCAACACGTCCCATCTTATCGTTAGGAATAATTTCCATCATCAGTATATTTCGAGTTATCCTTGTAATAGCATGTCCTAAACCAAATGTGATAGAGATTAACAAGAACAATATAATAACAGGAAAAATAGCGGTAAGGATCATAGATATGGTGAACATAAATATTCCTGCAAGTAAGATTTTTATATTGCCAAACTTATGAATAAGTAGAGTTATGATCATCCCAGCTAGAAGTGATCCAATCCCATATAACATTTCATGAATACCATATATTTTACCATCTGCCTGCAAGGTTGCTTCAATATAAATTGGAAATACATAATTTGTAACCATAATAACAATATAAGGGGTAAATGCAGAAAATAATAACAAAAATAAAAATGGACGCTCTTTTAAGTAAACGTATCCTTCACGCATTCTTTGCCAGAAGGAAGTGTCTATCATTTCATGGTTGAGTTGTTCTTTTTGAATGTAAGGTATCGTTGACAAAATCACAAAAGCAATCACGTAAGTGATCGCATCGATGATTAATATCCATTGAAGTTCAATTTTTTCAATTAATATACTGGCAATGCCTCCTGCAATAACAGCAGATAATTGTCCTTGAATTTCCATTAACCCGTTTAAGGTTTTATATTGACTGTGGTCAAATATTTCTTGATTCATGGCAAACATCGTAGGATAAAATAATGAATCATATAACATGCCGATGGAAAATAAAACAACAAGATGCCAAGTATTATAATTTCCATTTATAAAACCTATCAAAACGAATAAACTGATAATGATAAATCCAATCATTTCAGAGTATAATAATAATTTTTTGCGTGAGTGTTGATCTACTAGATTTCCAATAAATGGAGCTATTAAAAATAAAATGATGGTTAATAACAGGGTAACATATCCCAAAGTACTTGCTCCATTTTCTCTGGTCACAATCATCCAGGGAATTGCAATCATAGTGATACCAGAACCAATAGATGAAAAAATATTTGCCGCTAATATTTTAATAAAACGTTTATCTCTAACAATTAGACTCATTATGAAATTGATTCGCCTTTCAGTTAAGTAGGCTCCATAGGAGCTTTTTCATTATGTTATAAATATATGATTAGGTAATGGAAAAAACGGAATGATTAGATTCTAAATTTCTTATTTTATAGTAATCTTCTTCAATTTGTTTAGAATTAGTACTAGTTAAATAAATAAATCCTGGATGATCAATGGCTTCCTTTGTGATAGAAATATGCTCTCCTATCTTCTTTTTCATTTCGATATCTGTAAAGGATGGCAAGTTTTTAATATCATTTAATCCAGGATAGCTATGTATAGTGCCATTTTCATTGGATATTAAATTTACTATAGTTAAAAAATGATTTAGTTTGTAAGGTTTATCCATAAGGCTTTTTATTTTTTCAGGTTTAACATAACAATCAGCAGTTAATGAAGCATGACTATAATTCAAAGCACTCATCATAATATCTTCTTTATATGCCATTCCCATTATTCTTGCACCTGTCTCTATTAATACAGGGCCTTCTTTAGTCAACATCACTTCAGTATGAGAGGGGCCATGTACAATTCCTAGTGCAGTAAGCACATCTTTCACATAAGGAATGAGCTGATCTTGAACTACTCCTTCAGATTCTAAAAGTTCCGATTTGTCATAAATCGTATATTTCCCATCAATTAGAATCATACTTTCTTGCCAAATATCACTTATGTAGTGCTGGCCATTAAGGCTAATTGCGTTAATAATGTATTGAGTTCCTTCTAAGTATGTTTGGGCAAGTACTTCATCATTTTTAAACCCTAATATATTCGTTTTATTGTATATATTATGAAAAGCTAAGTAAACTTCCTCTTTTGAGTTGCAAAACCTCACGCCATCAGAACTAGCACTATTGATAGGTTTTATTACAATAGGCCACTTGTTTATATTTCTGATCCATTTTAGTATTTCACTATATTGATTGGTTTTAAAATGGTCTACAGTTTTAATACCTTGAGATTTTACTGCCTCAGTCATCAAGAACTTATCTCTTCTAGATTTACTAAGTACTTCTACATTTCTTATTAAATCTAAATGATAAGATAACAAATCTGAGAGTTCTACTCCTTCTTCTGCTCCAGGAAGTACAAACTCAGGATGATAGGGTTTTAATTTTAGAATTAGTTTTTCTAAATCTCCATCATAAATAAAACTCTCTTCAAACTGATATTTATGTATATGAGAGGCATTGACATCCAGTTCATCCATTGTACTTCGTACATGAATCACTTTGTATCCGTATTTGTCAAAGTGATAAGGAAGCTGGCTTCCACTTGAATAAGCGTCAACGATTACACAGCTTTTCATATGTCATCTCCATTTCTTCTAAGATTAAAGGGGTACTATTAAATGAAAACAATTCTATACTTCTAATAAACTAGCAATGAACATAATTCCCTTTGTAATTTGTTCTTCATCTGCATAACTGAAAGAAAGTCGCAAAAATTCTGATCCATCACAGGGATCGATAAAAAAATGCTTTCCAGGAATGAAACTAACCCCTTTAGTTAGAGCTTTTTTCAGTAGTTTATCAGTATCTATAGTAGGTAGATGTACCCAAATAAAAAATCCACCACTAGGTTCAGTCCAATGGATAGTTGTAGGCATGTATTTTGAAAGGGCCTCTTTTATAAATAAAAGTCGCTTGCTGTAATCGGATCTAACTTGTTGAACATGTGTAGAAAAATCACAATGTTTTAAATAGTACGCGGTGACTGCCCAGGAGAAAGCATGATCTGCATCCTTCTTAAAATGAGACATTGCTTCAACCATTTTTTTTGGTGCTACTGCCCATCCAATTCGTAAACCTGGTGCTATTACCTTAGACATGGATGATAAATAAATAACTCTATCAAATTTATCAAAAGATTTAATAGGTGGAAGCTCTCCTTTAGATGCAAGTTGACCATAAGCATCATCTTCTACAATCAGAAAATCATACTCTTCGGCAAGTTTTAATAACTGAGTTCGTCTGCTCAAATCCATTGAAATACCAGTTGGATTGTGGAAGGTTGGCACCGTATAAATCAGTTTTGGAAGTTGAATTCTATTTTTTCGCCTATACGCCAAGTCCTCAGCTAGAAAATCAACATCTAGACCCTTTTGATCCATTGGGTAACTTATAAAGTTGGGCGTATAGTTTCTAAAAATTTCTATCGCTTCCATATACGTAGGGGATTCCAAGGCAACTAAATCACTTTCATGCAACAATACTTTAGCTGTAAGATCTAGTGCTTGGGTACTCCCAGCGGTGACAATCATTTTTTGATTATCTAAATGAATACCACGAATGTAACTATTTTCCTTCAATAATATTTTCAAATTCTTTTTTGATGGACTTCCTTCATACTGAAAAGGCAGATCTCTTTCTTTGTTTGATAGATTTAATGCAGCCTTCATTAAATCCTCAATCGGAATTGCGTTTGGATGAGGATATCCAGCATGCAGATTAATATTTTGTGAAAAAGGTTTAGGCGCCCATTGGCCTGGTGGTCCAACTTCGAGCGCCTTGTGAATAAGAGGTGGAAAAAAACGTTCAAAATTCATTTAAACACCCTGCAATTCAATAGTTTATGTTTATTTTAACATGATAGGAGAGGGGAAATCCTGATTTACCTCTTTGGCTATTTTTTGTATTGTATCCCATAATGTTTTTATATCATCTAAATTTTGTTTTATATTCCCTATTGAAATTCTAATAACATATCCTTCTCGTATTACCGCGTGTGATAGGTAAACGAGTCCCGATTGATTTAGTTTTTGCATAATTTGAGCATTTAGCTTATCTAAATATTTCTTGGATTCCTCATTTTCATCTAACTTCAACTCTGTCCAAATATTTTGTAAATGTTCGGGAACATAACGAATGCATAAAAGTGGAAAATGTGAAGTTGTTACACATTCAAAATCAGGGTGTAAGTTCACTTCTTTTTCTAACCATTCAGTAAGTTGGATGCTTCTTCTCATTCTACTAGTCAAACCCTCTAATCCAAAACTACGGATGATCCACCATAGCTTTAATGATCGGAAGCTGCGCCCTAGTTGTAACGAGAAATCCATATAATCGATGCTGCCATCTTCATTTTCCGTTTGTAAATATTCTGGAACTAAACGAAAACTATTGGAAAGTGCTCCCTGTCTACGACAAAACATAGCTGTAACTTCAAGTGGAGTATAGAGACATTTATGTGGATTGACCACAATAGAGTCACCAAGCTGTAAATCCTCAGACTTATTCTTTATTTCTGGAACTACATTCCAAAAACCCCCATAAGCTGCATCAATATGCAGCCAAATTCCATGCTTTTTGCAAATATCTGAAATAGAAGACAGTGGATCTACTGATCCTGTAGCCGTAGTTCCCACTGTTGCAACTACTGCCATAGGTCGAAATCCTTTTTCTAGATCGGATAAAATCACTTTTTCTAATTCCTCAGGAATCATTTGGTAATATTCATCTGTAGGAATTCGAACTGCATGATCTGTTCCTATTCCTAGAGCTATAGCAGCTTTATCCACTGAACTATGTGCTTGATCGGAAGTATAAATTCTTAAAGTTGGTAGCACTCTTCCAGTAAGGCCTTTGGTGCGAACCTCCAAATCAGTTAAGGCATCTCGTGCTGCGACAAGCGCGTAAAAAGTTGCTAAAGAAGCATTATTTATTAAAACACCATCTGAAGAAGGATCATAACCTACCATTTCTGTAATCCATCTAAGTACTATTTTTTCGAGAGCAGATGCAGCTGGAGAAGCCTTCCAAACCATAGCATTTACATTTAATGAAGATATGAGAAGATCAGCCAAAATACCTGGGAAACTTGCTGTAATACTAAAATAAGCATGAAATGATGGATGATTCCAATGTGTTAAATGAGGAATGATTTTTTCCCATGTTTCATCCAATGTTAAATCAAACGATTCTGCTTTGTTGGGTATAGGTCCATCTAACATATTTAATAATTCTTTTGGGGTTATGTCTGTACTGACAGGCGTTTCACGTATGTTTTCAAAATACTCTCGAATTAATTGAATCAGTTTTTGTCCTTGTTCTTCGAACTCATGTGGAGCCCAATCTCCTAAATTCAAATTTTCGTTATCCGTTTTCATTTTATACCATCCTCTACAAATAATTCATGGACAATATGATCATGATCAGTTGGTCGATCTTCCCAGTCCCAAGCACCAGAAACACTCAAATTAGCTCCAGATATATAAGAAGCACGTTCGGAAACTAAAAAGGCAACTGAATCAGCGATCTCTTCTGGTGTTCCCAATCTCTTCATAGGAACACGTTGACGCATCCATTCCACTTGTTCAGGTGACTGATATCCATTTTCAATGAGCCCTGGTGAAATACAATTCACTGTAATTCCGTAGGAGGCTTCTTCAACTGCTAAAGAACGAGAAAAAATGATAACACCTGTTTTGGCAATGGAATAAGCAGCAACATTAGGTGCACCACGAACGATATAGTTTGGACTTAGACCTATATTTATAATACGCCCCATCCGACGTTTGCGCATTCCAGGTATAACGGCTTTACACATATAAAAAACACTGTGTAAGTTGCTTTTAAATACTTCATCCCACTCGTTTACAGCAATTTTAGAAATCGGTTTTAGATGAAATTCACCAACATTATTAACAAGTATATCTATGGATCCTAGTTGATTTGTAACTTGAACAACAAGTTTATCAACGTCA
The DNA here is from genome assembly GCF_040100845.1 of Chengkuizengella sp. SCS-71B. Classification (NCBI taxonomy): domain Bacteria; kingdom Bacillati; phylum Bacillota; class Bacilli; order Caryophanales; family Paenibacillaceae; genus Chengkuizengella; species Chengkuizengella sp. SCS-71B. The sequence continues at coordinate 1,273,225 of NZ_JAZHSH010000001.1, forward strand.
TCAGGATTCGTTACATCCGCTTGAAAAATCATTGCTCTTCTACCTAGCGAATCAATTTGATTCATTACTTCAATTGCTTTTTCTTTTTGTCCACGATACACAATAGCCACATCCGAACCCTGCTTAGCAAGTTCTAAAGCAATGGCCTTTCCAATACCTCTAGAGCTACCTGTAACCAATGCAACCATATTAGTTAAACTCATATCAAACACCTTTCTATTATCTTATTTGATGTGACTATGACTATGACTATCATGGTCATGTTCTACTTCTACTTCTAATTCATGAAAGTAAATAATGTTTCGTGGTTTTAAGCAATATTTGGCATAAAATGCTGTTAATAGAGATTCCTCTTTATCTCTGAGATCAACATGGAGTTCTTGACTTTTCCAAGGGTATTGCATGATAACTTCATTTGGCTTCTCTGAATTCTGATAAAATGAAGCATGACCGCACCAGCCTAGATGTTCATGAGCACCTGGACCTACTAAATCATCCATTTCCTGCATTAGTTCCAAGGCTTGCTTTTCAAGACCATTTTTTAAATACCATGTTTCCATTACAGTAATCATTTAAAATTCCCCCTTATTTATTTGTTTTGCGTTTTTCTTTATAAAAATTTTGCATGAGAGAGACCCCATCATCAACAAAATGCTGACATACCAATCCATGGTGCTCACGATTATGAGCTTGAGTATCCATAAATTGATTCCAAGATTTCGTAATCAATGAAGGCCATTGATGTTTATCTCCTAATTTCTGTACCATTAGATCACGCAGTTTGCGAAATTTGTTCAGCATTAATTTATGATCAATGTTTAATACCCCGCTGAAACCATCATTAAGAAACGGAGGCATCATCGAGGGTCTGATTAATTCCTCATAAGATTTGGGCGAGAAGTCCGACGTATACTTCATAGTAGCAGTGGAAGCTTTCATTAGATTAGAAAGTCTATCAAGTGATTTAGTTAGCAAATTCCATTCTCTTTGATTCAAAGCTTGAATACTCGAATCCAGTAATGTATTCATAGTAATGATAATAATTTGAAACGATTGGTGTCCTTGTTTCCAGCGCAATACTGCTTGCTGGTAAGCTGTTGAAATAGTTTCTACCGAGTTTGTTTGCATAACTTAACTCTCCCTTTGTTCACTTTGAGAAATATCCACCCATTTTTCCAATGTAACTTGGAATACATTTAACCAACCCTTAAGAATTTCATATTTCTCTATTGCCTCCAAGCTAGTACCATCTAGGTCATGTAATTGGTCTTCATATAAAAGAATACAATTTTTAGACCAGTCAATCAGATCAGGATTGTTTCTTTTTAATCGAAAATAAAGATCATATTCTTCTTCAGAGGACCTTCCTGAAAATAAATCTGGTACTTTTGAATTTTTTGGAATGGATAGAGGTTTTATTAAACCATAGTCCAGATCTAGTTCACTACTCATCTCAAAACACCTCCTTATATAATTCTTGAAGGCAATTAAATAACTATAAATTTCTAGAAATTACATAAGATTATATTCTAGAAAATAAATCAAATACCTTCAAATAAATGGATATTACTTGCTGATTGAATCACCATTCATAGTTATCATTTCTTACAACAGAATGCTTCACAACACTTAATAAAGGAGTAGATCACCAATTCTGTTAAGTAAAAAAATTAAAACCTGAGACTGGAAATGATTCCCTATGTTTAATACATCATTCACTTTACATAATAGATCTAATTAATAAAAACACTGTTTATGTTCATATTTAATTAAAAATTGGGAAATAATCTATTTTTCTCCTATATTCTAAATATTTTCATAAAACAATATACATATATGTATATTTTATGTAAGCGGGGATTGCCAATCAGGTCTCTATCTAGAACTGACCTAAATATTCATTTAGTCAAAAAAGTGATATTATTATATAATAAACATATATTGAAAGTGCTTTCTTATTTATTATTTTGATATAAAAAAAGAGGAGGAATATGTATGCAGACTGAAAAACAATACATACCAGGTTTAGAAGGGGTGATTGCTAGTGAGACGAATATATCCTATCTAGATGTGGAAAATGAGGAAATTGTGATTCGCGGTTATGATTTGATTGAACTTGCAAAAAATTTGAAGTATGTAGATATCATATCTCTTCTATTAGATGGTTATCTACCAGAAAATGAACAGCAAAAGAAGCTAGAGCAACAATTGCAAAAAGAGTATGAACTCCCTGAAAATATTTTATCCATATTGAAATTACTTCCATCTAAAACCCACTCCATGGACGCATTGCGTACAGGTATTTCTGCTTTAGCTGGTTATGAAGAAGACCTTGAAGATCGATCACAAACTTCGACCCGTGATAAAGCAATTCGACTGTTAGCTAAAGTACCTAATATCGTAGCTAACAGTTATCATGCAAAAGTGAAGCAACCTTTCATCGAACCTAGACAAGATCTATCCTACAGTGCTAACTTCTTGTATATGATTACTGGAAAAACGCCTTCAGAAAGTGAAATTGAAGCATTTGATCAGCTATTAATGGTTTACAGTGAACATGAAATGCCTAATTCTACGTTTGCAGCAAGAGTTATTACTTCAACACAGGCAGATATTTATGGAGCGTTAACGGGAGCTGTTGCTTCACTGAAAGGAACCCTTCATGGTGGCGCGAATGAGGCAGTCATGAAAATGTTATTAGAAGCAGAAACAAAAGATAAAATTGAACCTTTGATTTTAGAAAAGCTGGCAAATAAAGAGCGTATTATGGGGTTTGGACACCGAGTTTATATGAGGAAAATGGATCCTCGCGCATTACTAATGAAGGAAGCATTGTTGAAGCTAGTTGAAGAAAAAGGGAATAAAGAATTATATGATATGTGTGTCATCGGTGAAGAAGTGATGAAACGAGAAAAAGGATTGTATCCAAATTTAGATTATTATGCTGCACCTGTATATTATTTATTAGATATTCCAATTGATCTATATACACCGATCTTTTTATCCTCTCGTATTGTTGGCATTAGTGCACATGTAGATGAACAAAATCAAAATAACCGGTTGTTTAGACCTAGAGTGAAGTACTTAGGACCGCGTAATCTTCATCCGTAAGTAGTTCGTGGATTTACAGAGATTAGTACCCTGAACATCTCGGTATGATAAACTATAAATATATTAAATTTTAAAGATGAAAGGAATCATAATATGAGTCAAATTACATCTCCAAATGCAGAAACACAAAACTTTGATTCTCTCATAAAAGAGATAGCAGAATATGCAGTAAATTACAAAGTGAATAGCAGTGAAGCATATGATACTGCTAAATACGTATTAATTGATTCATTAGGATGTGCAATGCTTGCTTTGCGATTTCCAGAATGTACAAAACATCTTGGTCCTATCGTATCCGGAACCATTGTAGAAAATGGAGTGCGTGTACCTGGTACACAATTCGAACTAGATCCTGTTCAAGGTGCTTTTAATATTGGAACTATGATTCGCTGGCTTGATTACAACGATACTTGGTTGGCACAGGAATGGGGACATCCATCAGATAATTTGGGTGCTATATTAGCTGTAGCCGATTATATGAGTCGTCAGAGAATAATCGAAGGCAAAGAAGCACTATTGATGAAGGATGTGCTAACCGCCTCGATTAAAGCACATGAAATTCAAGGTGTGCTAGCGTTAGATAATAGTTTAAACAGAGTTGGACTTGATCATGTCTTGTTTGTAAAGGTTGCTTCTACCGCTGTTGCCGCGGCAATGTTAGGTGGTACATTAGAGGAAGTGATGAATGCGGTTTCAAATGCTTGGATTGATAATGCCAGTCTTAGAACCTATCGACATTTTCCAAATACAGGATCAAGAAAATCGTGGGCTGCAGGAGATGCAACAAGCCGAGCTGTATGGTTATCATTGATGGCTAAAAAAGGAGAAATGGGTTACGCTACTGCACTGACAGCTGAGAAATGGGGTTTTCAGGATGTTTTATTTAAGGGTGAGCAATTAACACTTGCCCGTCCTTTTGACTCCTATGTGATGGAGCAAGTGTTATTTAAAGTTTCATTCCCAGCAGAGTTTCATGCTCAAACAGCTGTAGAATGTGCAGTGAAACTTCATGATGAAATAAAGGACCGTTTAGAAGATATTGACAAAATTACAATCAATACTCATGAGGCTGCAATTCGAATTATTGATAAAAAAGGACCTTTGAAAAACCCAGCAGATCGTGATCATTGCTTACAATATATGACTGCGATTGGTTTAATTTATGGAGATTTAATAGCAGAACACTATGAAGAAGAATTCGCTGCAGATCCTAGGATTGATCTCTTGCGTGAGAAAATGATAGTCGAGGAAAATGAACAATATAGTGTGGATTATTTAGATGCAGATAAACGATCTATTGCAAATGCAATACAAATCTATTTTAAAGATGGTAGTAAAACAGACAAAGTGGAGATTGAATATCCTATAGGTCATCGCAAGAGAAGAGCAGAAGCTAAACCAAAACTATTAGAGAAATTCGAAAATAATCTAGCTACAAGATTCCCTGCGAAAAAAGTAGAAAAAATGGTTGAGCTTTGTATGGATCAAAAAAGACTTGAAGAAACTGCAGTGCATGATTTTATGAAATTATTAGTCATTTAAATTAATTTTTATAAAAGTACCCTTCGTATGTTTGATCGGAGGGTATTTTTACTTGAAGATAAAAACCACAGAAGCATAATATATTTTGCATTTTCATAGAAATTTAGTATAGAGGAGGAGATTAAAATGAAAGAGCAAAACTATCGTAATCATGCTCGGTTGCACCCAATATATCACTATTTTGGTGCATCCATAGTACTGATGGTCTTTATTGGTACAATCATTAATTTAATTTTATCCATATCAGCAGGGGAAAAAATTTCTATTGCTCTTCTTTGGGTTGGAAGCTCTATTGGACTATTTGTAGTTTTTGGACTTGTAAGGATATATTCCATCAAGGTTCAAGATCGTGTAATTCGTTCGGAAGAAAATTTGCGTCATTATGTTCTTACAGGTCGTTTGTTAGATCCAAGTTTAACAATGAGTCAAATTATTGGTTTGCGATTTGCAAGTGATGAAGAGTTTCCAGCTTTATGTGAACAAGCGAGTAAAGAAAATCTAGATAGGAAACAAATTAAAAAAGCAGTGAAGAATTGGCGAGGAGATTATTATCGTGTGTAAAGAGTTATAAATTAAGATATAAAAAAGCGCTGAAAAGTGCTTTTTTTTGGTTTACTTCAAACAAGATATTGAAAAAGATTTATCCACCTATTAAATGATTACAAATATATGTTTTTCACTTTTAAAATTTTCATTTGGAATTTTAGAAAATTTTTAGTAATATTTATCAGGAAATTTAATCAGTATTGCTATAAAATTAAAATATACTTTCAAAATAAAATAACAACGTTGTTATTGTTGGGATGAAAGGAGGTTTGAATTATTTTGAAATTTTCCCTTCAAAATGGAAAGATTAAATTAAAAATTGAAGTACTTAATGAGTTTAATCATTATATTAATGTAAATAAAGATGAATTAATGTTTCTATTAATCGAATTGTTAAAGCAAAATAAAACTTGTGTTCATTTTAAGGATGATATGTTGAATCATCAGCATTCTTTAAGCATAACTGATCTTATGAAAGAATATGTCATTCTACATTTAAATGATGAAACACTTACATTAAAAAAGCTATCTAGTGAAGTTTTTTACATGAATAGAGATTATTTAGGAAAGTTGTTTAAAAAAGAAACAGGAGTAAATTTTACTCAATATGTTTTAAATGAAAGAATAAAAAAAGCAAAGAAAATGTTAGAAAAATCGAAACAGATAAAAATACAAAAGGTCGCGAAGTGTATAGGATATGGCAACAACTCTTATTATTTTAGTAAAGTATTTAAAAAACATACTGGATTCTCACCTAGAGAGTATAAATCCATGTTATTAAGTTCTGAATCTGATTGACAAGATTAATAAACCTGAATTATGCTATATTTATAATAACAACGTTGTTATTTCGTTGGAATAGAAAGGGGAAAAATCAATGCATAAAAATGTAACTCAACAAAAATTTAAATTTAGTTCGCCGCTTGAATGGGGTGAAGCCGCATGTCAATCTATTAATGAGACTTATTTTCCAGGTGATCTTCCTCCAGCAAATCGCTGGCACTATCATCAAGGCGTTTATCTTTATGGCATGATAAAATTGTGGGAGCAAAATCAAGATAGAAGTTTGTTTGAGTATATTAAGGGGTATGCAGATCATTTGATTGACGAACATGGAAATTTTATTTTTAATCGATCTGAGTTAGACTCCATTCAAGCAGGAGATATTTTATTTACTCTTCATCAACAAACTGGAGATGAACGTTATCGTAAAGCGGCAGATAAGCTATTATCATTGTTTGACACATTCAATCGCACATCTGAAGGAGGGTATTGGCACAAGGATAGATATCCGTATCAAATGTGGCTGGATGGTTTATATATGGGTGGTTCATTTGCTATGTTTTATGCAACATATTACGGTAAATCAGATTTATATGATATGGTGTTAAAACAGGAGAGATTGCTGCGTAAGTATACAAAGGATGATCAAACGGGACTATATTATCACGCTTGGGATGAAAGTAAGGCAACTTCATGGTCTGATCCTGTAACTGGAAAAGCACCTGAGTTTTGGGGTAGAGCTATTGGATGGTATATTTTTGCATTAACTGATTTCCTAGATTTATTACCAAACGATCATGCTGGCAGAAATGAAATCCACCAGGCATTAAAGGATGTAATATCATCCGTTATAAAGTATCAAGATTTAGAAACTGGATTATGGTATCAGGTTGTTGATAAGGGACACCATAAAGATAATTGGTTAGAAACTTCATCCTCTAGCTTGTTTGTGTATGCAATCGCTAAATCTATTAATAAAGGCTATATTACTTCAGCATACAAAGAAACAGTACTTAAAGGCTTTGATGGGTTGATCTCAAAGATTTACTTTAATGATAACGATCAATTTGTTATGCCTGATATATGTGTAGGTACAGGTGTAGGGGATTACCCACACTATATTGGCAGGTCTAAATGTGAAAATGACTTGCATGGTATAGGCACTTTCGTTCTATCTTGTGTTGAAATGAGTAAATTAGTTTAATTTTAAAATAATCTTAATATAAAGTTAATTTTTACTTTTGTGATTAATTTTACATTGACAATGTTTATTAAATCTACCTATTATATGATAAAGAGAATACTAGAGATTTAAATCAAAGATAATTTGAAAACGTTAACATTTTGAGTGTTTTTTGGAATTTATAGCAAGAAACAACAAGGGGTTTTCATATGAGGAAAAAGAGCTTATTAACTAAATTGGTTTTGTTCGGATGTATATTAAGTATTATGCCTGTTTTATTTGTTGGAACCTTCTCTTATATCCAGTCATCTAAACAAGTTCAAAAGCAAATTAACTTTAGTGAAGTTCAATATATAAAACAACTTAATTTAAATATTGAACAAATATTTGTTACCTTAAATCTTACTTTAAATAATTTAATTAATTCTACTGTTATGGAACAAGCCCTTCAAAGTGAGATGAATTATAAAGAGTTTCAACTCTACAATAACTTAAGAAAAGAAATTAGCCACCTTCAATCTTTTGATTCGAAAGTTTCTGATGTTGTTATTTTGAGTAAACAAGAGGATTGGCTCGTCAAAAACTCTGGTTTATATCGTTTAAAAAGCCACGATGATTTTGATAAGTACATGAATTTCTTTGAGTTGAATTCTAATTCCGAATGGGTATTACTAAAATCACAGGATTTTTCAGACAACTTTTTTAATGCAAATTGCGAATACTCTATTAGTTTAGTGAAAAAATTACCAGCTAGAGTAACAAATAAAGATGGATTAGCTTTTGCACATATTCCTACTTGTAGCATTTCTGAAATCATTACTAAAGAACGTGAATTTGATAAAGTGATGATTATAGATGGAAGTAATCGCATTTTAGTACATGAGGATCAAGAGATGATTGGTAAAACGTTGATAGAAACCCCTTATTTTACTGATGAAATTGAATTTAATGAGAATTCAGGACAATTCCAAGTCACTGTAGAAAATCATCATAATACAGTAACGTATTATAAATCAGATTTTAATGGATGGATATATCTTTCTATTGTATCTCTAGACAATATGACCGTTGAATCCAAAAAAATAGGTTGGTTTACTTTATATATATGTGGTTCTATTATTATGATTTCTATTCTATTTGTATGGTTAACGACTAGAAAACTGTACTTACCAATTGGCAGGTTAATTCAATTTGTTCAGGAACGTTTGCCTATTGAAAATGAAAAACCGCAAGGTGAGCTTCAATACATTCAAAAATATATGCAGGAGTTGTTTTCCTCAAATTCAAAATTAGAAGATGAAGTTCGAGATCATAAGCAACAGGTTCGGTCACTATTTATAAGCCGGTTATTAACAGGAAATATTCGTGTTTCAGAAATGGAAAATAAACTAGCGTATTTTGGATTACAACAAAGAGTGAATCAATGGAAAAAAATAATGATGTTAACTGTTCAAATCGATACAATTGAAAAAACGCGATACGAAAATAAGGATGTTGATCTATTATACTTTGCAATTTCTAACATCGTAGAGGAGATTATATTAAAGGACAATCGATTGCCTTCAGTGTGGATTGATCAAACTCTAGCAGTCTTAGTTGGATTTGATGCTGAAGATATAAAAATAACTAATGACAAAATCTATGAATTAACTGAAAAATTACAAGGACTTATTCGGGTTTACTTAGATTTATCTGTAAGTATAGGAATCAGCCTAGTATATGAAGATATCAGCTTCGCTCCAAGAGCCTATCAAGAAGGTTTAGAAGCATTAAAACATCGCATAAAATTAGGTACGGGTGTCATTATTCATTATGGCAATGTAAGTTCTACAAATCATTCCATAGTCATTCAATATCCGCAAATTGCTGAAATGGAGCTTTTAGATGCAATTAAACTATCTGATAAAGGAGAAGCTCTTACACAGTTGAACAATTGGATGGACAAAGTATTTAATCAATCACAAACTTTAAATGAATATCAAGTGTATTTGATGAGATTGCTTAACAACATTATGATTATGATGCAAGAAGCTAGTATTCCATATGAACAAATTTATCAACTAAGAACTCCCCCGCATGAGGACTTATTAAAATTACAAGTGAGAGATGATGTAGAAGATTGGTTTAAAAATAAATTATTGCTTCCTCTTATACAGATTTTTGGAGATAGAAGAGACTCCTTATATCATAATTTATCTGAGGAAATGATTGATATGATTCATTCACAATATGATAAGGATTTGACACTAGAAGAATGTGCATCAAAATTACATTACAATGCTAACTACCTGAGTAGTGTTTTTAAAAAAGAAACAAATACCACTTTTAGTGAATATTTATCTAGTTATCGTTTTAGAATTGCTAAGCAATGGTTATTAACTTCAGATATGACAATTAAGGAAGTAGCGGATAGGTTAAAGTATAATAATTCACAAAACTTTATACGATCTTTTAGAAAACAAGAAGGGATGACTCCAGGAGAATACCGTAAAAAGTATAAAGGAAATTAGCATTTATGGGATAATCATTTCCTTAGATTAGTCTGAAAAACCTTTTAAAATGCAGTATTTTAATTAAAACGATCTCAAATATGAGAATGTGATTATATACGAAATGAAAAGAGTGAGATTAAGATGAATATGTAAATAAAAAAATGGAGGTCGAAAAATGAATAAAGTCAAGAAAATTCTTACTCCAATCTGCGTATTAGCATTATCTGTTGGGTTGTTCGCAGGGTGTCAAAGTAATACTCAAGAAGCGGATCCACCACCGAAAGAAAGTGGAAAAGAAAACACAAAAAAAGAAAATAATGAAGAAAAAGTAAAAGATCCAATTAGTATTACTATTATGGCTCCATTAAAAGAGCCTGAGTCTCCACCAGATTTACTATTAAATGAGATTGAAAAGTTAACAAATACTGAATTAGAATATCAATTTTTCCCTGATGAGAATTATGAGGAGAAGTTAAATACTTCTTTAGCTACAGAGAGTTTTCCGCAGGTTGTCTATTTAAAAAATGCTAACTCCTTCTTATTGTTTAAAGAAGCAATACGTGATGAACAGTTTTGGGAACTTGGACCTTACTTAAGCGAATTTAAAAATTTGAGCAGTCTAAAGGAAACTACGTTAAATAATACAAAAGTAGATGGGAAATTATACTCTTTATATGTAGGAAGGCCATTATCGCGTGCTGGAGTTATTTATCGTCAAGATTGGGCTGACAATTTAGGGATAGACTCACCAACAGATGTCGATGAATTATTTGAAATGTTCAGGGCATTTACTGAAGACGATCCAGATGGAAACGGTTTGGACGATACGTTTGGACTTACAGATCGAAACGATCTTGTATACGGAGCGTTTAAAGCAGTTGCTTCTTGGCATGGTGCGCCAAATAACTGGGGAGAAAAAGACGGGCAACTTTTACCTCAGTTCATGTTTGATGAATATATTGATGCTATGGATTATATGAAGAAGGTTCATGAAGCTGGATATATGAATCAGGATTTCCCTGTTACTAGTAAATCAGACCAAAGGAATCTTTTCTATAACGGTACAGCAGGTGTGTATATTGGAACAATGTCTGATGTAAGCACAATTAATAATGAAACAACGAAAAACTTCCCAGATGCAGTAATGGACGTTCAAAACTACATTGAAGGTCCTCATGGAGAGTTTGGTACGTGGTCTGCACCTGGATATGGAAACCTTGTTCTTTTTCCAAAATCATCTGTAAAATCTGAAGAAGAGCTTAAAGATATTCTTGGTTTCTTTGATAAAATGATGACACCAGAGGTTTCAACTTTGATGTACTGGGGAATTGAAGGTGAGCATTATGAAGTAAAGGATGGAAAAGCGTCTGCATTTGCAGATAAAAAAGATCAAATTAAGCGTGAGGTTAAAGCTTTTAAAGACAGTGTGATTGGTGAAGTTCAAACTAGTGGAAGACTAGATGGTTTTTATGAGTTGCCTGCACGTATTAAAGCAGAAGAATTGATTTTAGACAATAACGATTATTTAATATTTGACCCAGCAGCAGCTTTAGATTCCGATACGTATGCAGAAAAAGGCTCTAGACTACTAGATTCAATCAATGATGCAACCTATAATTATATCCTTGGTGAAATTGATCGAGCTGGTTTTGATCAAGTGGTTGAAAATTGGAAGAATAATGGTGGTAACGACATTATAAAAGAAATTAATGAAGCATGGGATGCAATAAATTAATTACATAAACCCCCATGTATTACGAACCTTGCTCTAACGATGAGCAAGGTTCGTTTTAAATTTAAAGATAAGAATGATTAGATTAATGGTTATTTGGTATGTAAGTTTCCTACTAATCATTATCTTTGATTACCTAGAGTACAACCCATAAACCGTTAATATATTAAGGTTTATGGGATCATGATTATAGACGTTATTTCTATTTCTAACGTAAGATTTGCTTAAGTTATAGAATAAATAAGTGGAAAGGAAGTAGGGAATGAGTGAAATTCAGTTAGATAGTGATCTCCATTATAAGCAAGAATCTGTATTGAAGCAGAGAAAAACAAGTTCAGAACGTTGGAGACGAATCAAAAGAAATAAGCTTCTCTATTTAATGATTTTACCAGGTGCTTTATATTTTATTATTTTTAAATATGTACCGATGTATGGCTTGGTCATTGCTTTTCAAGATTACAAACCTTATAAAGGGATATCAGGAAGTGAATGGGTTGGCTTTGAGCATTTTACGACATTATTTAATGATCCTCAATTTTGGCAAATATTTGCGAATACATTGATTTTATTTGGAATGAATCTTCTTTTCTTTTTTCCAATTCCTATTATTTTAGCCCTGATGTTAAATGAAGTACGGCACTCTCTTTATAAACGAACGATTCAAACGTTAGTTTATATTCCACATTTTATGTCTTGGGTTATTATCGTTTCCATTAGTTTTGTTATGTTAACACTCGATGGTGGACTGATTAACGATTTGATCGTATGGATGGGTTTTGAAAAAATAAATTTCTTATTAAGTCAAGAATGGTTTAGGCCTATGTATGTCCTCCAAGTTATCTGGAGGGAAGCGGGTTGGGGAACGATTATTTATTTAGCTGCAATCGCTTCAATAGACCCTCAATTATATGAAGCTGCTAGAATGGATGGAGCAAGCAGGTTAAGACAGATTTGGCACATTACTTTGCCATCTATCCGTAATGTAATTGTTCTTTTACTTATTTTAAAAATAGGTGACATCCTTGAGCTAGGTTTTGAACATGTGTACCTACTTCTCAATTCAGTAAATCGTGAAGTTGCAGAAATATTTGACACCTTTGTATACACAGCCGCATTAAAAAATGGACAGTTTAGTTATGGTACTGCTGTTGGATTTTTTAAATCATTTGTTGGATTGATTATGGTTATAGCAGCGAATAAGCTCGCTAAAAAATTTGGGGATGAAGGATTATATTAATAAGGAGGATTTAACATGGTAGAGGATAAAAAGCTAGGCAGCAGATTATTTCACATTACGAACTATACTTTATTAGGCATCATTGGCTTAATTACAATTCTCCCTTTTATTCATATCATAGCGGGTTCCTTTACAACGACTGCAGAACTTGCACGTAAACCTTTTGTACTTATACCAACAGATTGGAGTTTGGATGCTTATCGTTTCGTGTTTTCTACAGATACGATTTTTAGAGGATTAGCGAATTCGATTGGTATTACTTTATTTGGAACTTTGTTCAGTATGTTTATCAGCTGTTTGATGGCTTATGGATTATCAAGAAGAGATTTAGATGGTCGAAATGTAATCATGTTTTTTGTTGTTTTTACTATGTTGTTCAGTGGTGGAATGATTCCTACTTTTTTAGTTGTAAAACAACTTGGATTAATAGATTCTTATCTTGCGCTCATTATTCCATACACGATTAATGCATTTAATATGATCATTTTAAAAAGTTTTTTCCAAAACTTGCCTGAAGGTCTTGAGGAATCTGCAAAGATTGATGGCTGTACTGATTTCGGTATTTTCTTTCGAATCGTTCTTCCTTTGTCTATGCCTGTACTTGCTACCATTTCTTTATTCTATGCGGTTACTTATTGGAATACGTATTTACCGGCAATCCTTTATTTAAACGATTCAGATAAATGGCCTGTACAGGTAATACTTAGACAGATTGTCGTTCTTGCAACTGGATTAAACGTTGATGATTCAGGATTTGAAGATTCAGCACCACCATCTCAGGCTGTAAAAATGGCGGTCATTGTTATTGCTACTCTACCAGTATTGTTGGTTTATCCTTTCTTGCAGAAGCATTTTGCTAAGGGAGCATTTGTAGGATCCATTAAAGGTTAGGTGTTGTGTTTAGATGAATAACAATCATATGTTTATAGAATTGTTAAGTGAAGTAGACTTCTTATTCGAAGATTTTTTTCTCTGGCTTGCTGGACAATACGATGCTGAAAGCGGTGGGTTTTATTATGCAAAAAGTTCTGTATCAGATGTAAGGTTTAAACCAGATATAGAATCCACAGCACAAGCACTTAATATATTAATTAGAAATGAATTATTAAAGGATATGCCAGCAGTAATTCAAAATAAAATGATTCATTTTTTTCAATCTAAACAGATCCAACAAACAGGCTATTTTTATGATGAAAATGAGGATATGAAAAAAGATGAGGTTATGGTTCATAGAGCGATTAGTTATTCGGCAGGCGCTTTAAGAAAATTAAACAGCAAACCGTTGTATCCACTTCCCTTTCAAGCAAACTCAGCACCTGATTATGTCAAAAGCCCAGAAGCTTATATGGAGAAATGGGAAAGTATTGATATGAGCAACAGTTGGAGAGGTTGTGACCTTTTAGCAAACTCCTGTTTTTATATGTTAGATATGCCTGAAACAGATAGAGAGCCATATATTACAAAGGCCACTCAGTATTTAGAGAAAATACAAGATCCTGTTACGGGGTTATGGGGGCAAGGCAGTTTATATGTAAAAATATCTGGAACGTTTAAACTCCATACCTTTTATAGCAAATTGAATATACAAATGCCAAATACGGATAAGATTTATAAGAGTATTTTACATTGTTTAAGGACAGAGGAAGCGGTGGATATGTGTTATATTCGTAACCCGATCAACTTGTTGTCTTATATGAATGTACAGATTTCGATTGATGAATTAAGAGATATAATTGAAATTTCAGTACAAAATATGAAAAGGTTAAAAAGAAAAGATGGAGCGTTTTCTAGGGAGCTTGAACGTTCCCCATCTGCCCCTAATATAGCTCAAATAAAACATGGGAAATATTATCCGAATATGCCGCCTCCTGTTCATTTAAGTCAAGGTTTGTTAGAAGGAGATATGAATGCTAGCACTCAAGCAGTTTTGATTAGACTTCAACTTTATCAGTTATGTCAATTAAAAGCTCCAAGATTAAATGAACAATTTCCTTTTTATTCGTATATATCATGAAAAAGGGTGTGCAGTTGCTTAAGAAATTCAGTATTCCTCATGAGAAGAAATTTTCTAAGGAGGCAGTTTGGACATTAACGAACCATACCGTATATCAATTTGCGAATTCATTATCTATTATTTTTATTAACTTATACTTGTGGCGCTTGACGAATAGTCTTTTTATTAATGGTTTATTTAATCTTATAACATTAATTTCAGCACCCATCGGTACAATGATAATGGGTAGATTTGCCAAACAAAAAGATCGACTTGTTGTGTACCGCTATGGAATACTGCTTACAGCTATTTTTTATTTATGCATTCTATTCACCCAAGAGAAGATGGTAGATTATTTTTATATTTTTGCTATTTTGAAAGGTATTTCAACTGCTTTTTATTGGCTTGGGTATTTCACCTTAATGTTTGATGTATCCAATAATCAAAATCGCCATCGATATTTAGGCTGGAACTTGATATTAACACATATCGCTACCTTAGTTGGTCCAGTGGCAGCTGGTACGATCATTAGTCAATCTGATGCATTATCTGGATATCCTATCGTTTTTATGATTGCGTTTTCCTTATTTTTAATTGCTGCGATTGGCAGTTTCAAAATGGAGAAAAGCGAATTTCATCATAAAAAGTACTATATGAAATATCTCCCGATGATGCTTAGAAAACGCCCATCACTTATAAAAACATTACTCGGATGGTTTATCATTGGTTTTCCTCAAGGTATTTTAATTTATATTCCATCGATATTATTGT
The DNA here is from genome assembly GCF_040100845.1 of Chengkuizengella sp. SCS-71B. Taxonomy (NCBI): domain Bacteria; kingdom Bacillati; phylum Bacillota; class Bacilli; order Caryophanales; family Paenibacillaceae; genus Chengkuizengella; species Chengkuizengella sp. SCS-71B. The sequence continues at coordinate 1,288,615 of NZ_JAZHSH010000001.1, forward strand.
TTGATGTCATTCAAGATGAAGGAATTATTGGAAGCCTAAATGCGATCTTCCTTGCGTTATCTATTTTATCAAGTTATATGATCACTAGATTTGCTAAGTTGGAATTTACAAAAATGTATTTATTGATTGCAGGTTTTGGTTTTACATTTGCCTCTATGTTTGTAGTTTGGGAGCTTTCCATTTATACACTTATTTTGTTCATGTCCATTCACGCTGTGTTTAAACCTTTACAAGCAAATTCATATGCAGCCCATTATTATCAATGGATTGAGAAGTTGCCTTTAAAGCAACATTTCAGAGTTGAGTCTATCGTAATTCGAGAGACTATTATTAATACGGGGAGAGCATTAGGGGTTTTTATTATTATGATGTTATCTCAGGAATTAAATTCGGTTTCGCTCCCTTGGATACTTTGTTTTGTATTGATGTTTCAGTTGATCATTCCAAGCTTAGTGGATGGACCCTATTTTAAAAAAGGAGTGGATTTTCATGCTAAAGACAGGCGTTTGGGAGGAAGTTGATGAGGGGGTTTCGAGAAAAATACATCCTCCAGGAAAACACATCATGATGATGGAAGTTCGTTTTCAAAAAGGAGCTGTAGGAGCCCTGCACAGTCATCCACATGAACAATACACGTATTGTTTAAAAGGGAAGATGGAGTTTACGATTGATGGTGAAAAAAAAGTACTGCAACAAGGGGATACTCTTCATATACCTTCAAATGCTTTACACGGTGTCATTGCACTTGAATCAAGTATTTTATTAGATACCTTTTATCCATTAAGAGAGGATCTATTAGAGCTAGAAAATGATTAAAAAGGAGGCAGGATGATGTCATTTTTTAATATTATAGATTATGGAGCCAAAGGGGACCGTGCTTCGGATAATACTGAAGCAATTGCTGCAGCCCTTGAAGATTGTTCTTCTATGGGAGGCGGCACGGTTTATATCCCCGCGGGTACTTTTTTAACAGGTCCAATTACACTTCGCAGTCATATTACGTTGTTTATAGAAGCTGGTGCTAAACTACTTTTCAAAGATGATTTTAATCAATATCCTCCTGTAAAAACTAGGTGGTCTGGTTATGAGTGTTATGGTTACCACCCTTTAATATATGGTTATGGTTTGACAAATGTAACCATCAAAGGCGGTGGAATTATTGATGGACAAGGAGAAGCTTGGTGGAAGGTGAATCGAAAACTGCGTAAAAAAGAAAAATACGTATCAGAACGAACGAAAGAAATTGCCGAGTTAAATCGAAGTTTAACAGATTCTGTACATAACAATATCGTGGAATGGGAATCTCAGTTTTTCAGACCTCCTTTGCTGCAATTGATGCATTGTGAACAAGTGACATTGGAAGGTGTAACATTACAGAATTCTCCGTTTTGGAATACTCATTTGGTGTATTGTGACAATGTTAATGTACATGGTGTTAATTTCAAAAACCCTTCAAATACTCCTAATGGGGATGGTTTTGATATCGATTCATGTTCAAATGTAAGAGTATCAGATTGTCATTTTGATGTAGGTGACGATTGCCTTTGTTTAAAATCAGGAATTAATGAAGACGGAAGAAGGGTAGGGAGGCCTACAGAGAACATTACCATTACTAACTGTACAATGCTGCATGGTCACGGTGGAGTTGTATTTGGTAGTGAAAACTCAGGAGGAATTCAAAACGTTACTGTTTCAAATTGTGTCTTCATTGGCACAGATCGTGGCATCCGTATAAAAACGAATCGTGCGCGAGGCAGTTATATACAGAATATATTAGTGAACAACATTTATATGGAGGATGTATTTTGCCCATTTGCGATTAATTCCTTTTACAGGCATGGGGTGGATGATAGAGATCCAAATATGAACAACCCCAATGCTATTGAAGTTACTGAAAAAACCCCTCGAATAAAACATATCCAAGTAAAAAATGTAACTGCAAAAAAATGTCGCGCTGCAGCTGGCTTTATTTACGGTTTACCAGAAATGCCAGTTGAGGAAGTTACACTATCTCATGTAAATATTGAAATGACTAAAGATCCTAATGAAGTTGGAGGTGAACCTGACATGGTGAAAGAGAAAAAAGTCATGGCAGGTGCGGGGATTTATGGAAAACATATTCAGGATTTAGTGTTGGATCATGTTCGGGTTGAAACTAGACAGGGAGAAGCGTTAGTACTTGAACAGAGTTCACAGATCGAGCTAAATCATTTTTCTATGAAAAATAAACATGACCAAACTTCTGTTGTTAGCTTAAATCATGTTCACGATATATATATTGATGGGAAGGATGCACTTTGTGCAGAGAAAGCAGATTATCTACAATATGATGCGAATACTTGTAAGCAACTTATATATTGTGGTGAAAAGTTATAAGATTACAATATATAGGACTATCTTTTATTAGAAGTTGAAGACCGAATGATAAGTTCAGGATCTAAGGAAATAACATTTGGTATTTCCTTTTTTTCTGAAAGTAGTAATAGTTGTTTAGTGATATAATCTGCAATTGTCATTAATGGGACTCCTACAGCCGTGACTGGAATATTAAGCTCAGCCATTTGTGGTATATGGTCATAACTAATGATTGAAAGTTCATCTGGTATATTTATATTGAGTTCGTTCACGGCTCTTAAGAGTCCCCGTGTGATATCATAACTTCCGCAAATGACCGCTGTTGGGCGCTCAGACTCATTTAATAAAGCTTTTTTTGCAGAAGAATATCCGCTATATAAATCCATATTGTTTGTTCTTATTAACATATGATCTTTAACTGTTATTCCAAAACTGTTCATTGTTTTGATAAAACCTTCAACCTTCTGTTCCTGTAAAGGATCTTTTGTTGAAACATCTCCAATATAAGTAATGTGCTCATGTCCTAAGTGAATGAGGTGCTCAACTGCAAGTGATATGGCTTTTCCACGGTTTGCATCAACGGTTGGATAAATTTGATGATCTGAAATACCGTAATATAATAGTGGAACATTTGAAATTGGTGCTGTGTTTATAAAAGTACCTTCTAAATCATCAAAAACGAGAATGGCATCAACTTGAATGCGATTAAACGCTTCAATCGCAGATTCAACTTTGTTAATGGACAGTAAGGTTGTATAGGAATATTTTTCAAGTCTTATATTGATTTGAGTAATTAAAGCAGAAAGAGTAACTCTTTCTACTGAAGGCCAAACGACCCCAATGGTCCACATTTTTTTAGAGACTAAACTTCTAGCTAAGTTATTAGGTTGATAACCCATTTCTTTTGCAACATTTAAAATTTTCTTTTTCGTTTTTTCTGTAACTAACGGGCTGTTTCTCAGCGCTTTTGATACTGTTGAAAAACTAACCCCTGCTTGCTTAGCAACATCTTTTATCGTAACTGACATATTTAAATCTCCTTATATAGAGCATGTTCAAGAAGTTCTCAAACCCAAATTTTTGAACAAGCATTTCATTTTTGTGAAATATTGAACTAATGAAAAATATGATACAGAAATTATTATATAAAATAATGTAAGAAATTAAAATAACAACGTTGTAATCTAATGCTAAAAATCTAAAATTGTAAAATAATCTTTAGTTAAGATGGCTTATGAGGAGTAATAATCCTTATGTTTGACATAGTTCTAAGCAAATGATTGTAGGCGTTATATGCTTTCTATGAGTATAATCAATTTCTAAACCTATTAGAGGTTGTTCAAAAATCCACTTTTGTTAAATAAGGAGGAATCAACGAGTCATGATGAAAAAAATCTGTACAATTGTTTTAGTTCATTTTATGGCAGCATTTACGGTGTTAACGGCTATTTCTACTCCAATTAGTTTAGTTAATGCGGAAGAGGGTACTGAAGAGATTGTTGTTGTAAATGCTAACTTTAATGAAGATATGGTTGGCGGTGCTCCATCAGGTTTTGATGTCTCAGAAGGAGGGGGTACAGTTACTGTTGTTGAAACAGATGCATCTAATCGTAGTGTATTTCTAGATGACACTAGTGATTCAACCAATGTATCACTAAGTACAAACTTTGAAGCATTGGGGGATCAGGTAACTGTAGACATGAAATTCATGCAGCCAGCATATACGAGTTCCACTAAGGTTGCTAGATTAAAAGGTAAAGGTCAAGCTGCTGTCATTATTGAAACGAAAAAGGTGAATGATGTAAATAGCATTACTTATCGCCATTCAGGTGATACATACGAACCATTGATTTCGGTGGAAAATGGTGTTTGGTACGATATTCAAATCGTATCAGATCTAACTGAACAGGCAGCAGATGTATACATCAATGGTGAACTTAAAATTGAAAATGCACCATTTTATAAAACTGCAGAACAAATTGATTTTTTTGAAAGTTTTACACCTAATAGCAGTACAAAAGGACATCAAGTAGATGATATTGTAATTAAAGGTTTTCCTGCAGGTTCAGATAATGGAGGTGGGAATAATGGAGGAAATCCACCTTCAGATGAGGGGATATATGAGGCTGAACATGCAATAGGTTCAGGTACAATCGTAGATAACAAACATCCTGGTTACACAGGTGAGGGATTCGTTGATTTTAATCCAAATCAACCTGGAGGATATTTAGAATGGACAGTTGAAGTTGCTGCAACAGATGAATATAATCTAGGTTTCAGATATTCACATGGTAAAGATGATAACAGACCAGCAGAAATTCAAGTGAATGGTGAAGTTGTTGAAACTGCCCTTGGGTTTCCTTCAACAGGTGATTTTACAAATTATAAATATGTTGGTGTTAATGTAGAATTGGATGCAGGGCAGCATGTTATTCGCTTGACAGGAACAGGTCCTGACGGTGGGGCAAATATCGATCATTTACGTGTTATTGATGCTGATTTAGTGGATGAAGAAGAACCAGATATTGTAACCGAAGAAGTTGGACTATCTGAACTATTGGACGAAGTAATGATAACAAAATTGATAGAAGAGAAGGTCCTATTACAAGGAGAAAGAGATTTAACACAGAATATTACAAGAGTAGAGTTTATGGCACTAATTAATAATTTGTTCGGTTTTTCTTCTGAGGAAACCTATAAAGGAATTGAAGTAAAAGAACAAGTTTGGGAAGTTTCCACTGAAGAATGGGCAGCTTATGTATTAGAAACAGCACAGGATGCCGGTTATATTAATAGTTATAAAGACGGAGAGATCAAACCAGATCAGTCTATCACTAGAAAAGAATTAGCAGCGATCATTAATCATTTGCTAGAATTAAACGAAAATTCACAATCAGATCAAAGTGATGCCTCTATCGGTATTCTCATTTCAGAAGGGATCATGGTACCTCAATCAGGTGGAGCGTTTGGAGCGAATAAACCATTATCCTATCAAGAAGCGTTAGAAATTATAAGTAGAGTTGCTGAGAGATTGATTGAACCTTATGAAGAGACAATTGTTGTGAACGCAGATTTTAATGCAGACGTATTGGGAAGTGCTCCTGCTGGTTTTGAGGTTGATACAGCAGGTGGTACAGTGACAGTAGTGGAAACGGATGCAATGAATTATAGTGTGTTTTTAGATGATACGAGTGATTCAACCAATGTAGATTTAAGAACTAATTTTGAAGCGTTAGGACATAAGGTTACCTTAGACATGAAATTTATGCAGCCATCCTATACGAGTTCTACGAAAGTTGTTAGATTAAAGGGTGATGGAGATGTTGCTGTTGTACTAGAAACGAAAAAGGTAAACGATGTGAATAGTATTTCATATCGTCATTCAGATGATTCACATGAACCTTTAATAGCAGCTGAAAGTGGTGTTTGGTACGATATTCAAGTGGTTGCAAATATAGGGACTCAAACAGCAGATGTATTCATCAATGGTGAATTGAAAATTGAAAATGCTCCATTTTATAAATCAGCTGAGCAAATTGACTACTTTGAAAGCTATTCGCCAAATAGCAGCACAAAAGGTCATGTTGTAGATGACATTGTCATAAAAGGAACATTAGTATCTGAACTGCAAGAACCTGATTATGTGCATATTGCCAGAGCAGAAGCGATTTCAGATGAATTAGTATTAGTAGCTTTGAATGGAACTTTTGAGAACTTTGATGTACAGGATATTAAACTTAGTACTTCTACGGCTAGTTGGAGCAGTCTTTATAATGTGTTAGATCATAACTTAGCTGTTGATAAAGCAGCTGTTACGGAAGATCGATTTGGCAACACTCTTCTTGTCCTTCATACGTTAGATAAATTAGGTGAGGGAGCCACTTATTTTGAAGAAGAAAACCGAAGTTACACAGGGGATCTGGATGCAGCAAAATTACAAGCAGATCATTTAATAACGTGGCAGATGGATCATGGCGGTTGGACAAAAAGCATGGAGGATAAATATATTCGACCATGGGACGGTGTAGAAAAACGTTCTACACAATTGGGTCCAGATGGTGAAACGGAATTAGGGAGTATAGATAATGATGCTACGGTGAAACAAATCCGATTCATTTCTGAAGTGTTTAGAGAAACGAATGCAGATCAATATAAACAAAGTGTATTAAAGGGAATAGATTTCTTGTTGACGATGCAGTATGAAACAGGAGGTTTCCCTCAGGTTTACCCTAAACGTGGAAATGATGGGGAAGCGATTCAATACTCTAATGATGTAACCTTTAATGATGATGCGATGGTGAATGTATTGGAGTTATTTGATGATATTCTGAATGAACAATATCCTTTTGATACAGGAATTGTAGATGAAGAAGTTAAAATGCAATTGCAATCTTCTCTAGATGCTGCGATTGATTATATTTTAAAATCACAAATTGAAGTGGGCGGTAAACTAACGGCTTGGTGTGCTCAGCATGATCCGTTCACCTATGAGCCTACGGGTGCCCGTACTTATGAACATCCATCTATTTCTGGTTCAGAGTCGGTTGGTGTTGTAAAGTTTCTAATGTCTATTGACAATCCAAGTGATGAAGTAAGAAATGCTGTGAAAAGTGCGTTAGAATGGTTTGATGAAGTGAAACTTGAAGGTATTCGTTATATCAGTGCGGACCCGAATGGTGAATATTTTGTAGAGGATCCTAACTCAGTTGCTTGGTACAGATTTTATGACCTTGAAACGATGGAGCCTATTTTCTCTGGACGTGATGGTGTGATCAAACGTACAATTCAAGAAATAGAACAGGAAAGAAGAGATGGATATTCATGGGGAGGCAGTTACGCTAAATCCCTATTGGAAACAGCCAAAACGACAGGTTATTACGTAGGCAAGGTATATGCACGAGTAAATGCAACAGAATCTGTTGATATGAATGGAAGAAAACTAAAAGATGAAGAAATTAAACAAGTGACAGATGGAATGTAGTATATACCCGACTTAAATAATCCTAGAAGATGGTTTGGTATTCATTTCTAGATAAATTAGCTCCTCCTATGGGGGAGGAGCTTTCATATTTTTTCAATTTAATAGGAGGTAGATTTATGTCTATAGAAGTGAGACACGCGAGTCATCCAGAGGATGTGAAACGTTTTGATACGAATAAATTAAGAGAGCGTTTTCTAATTGAGGATTTATTTGCGAGTGATCAAGTAAATATGGTATATAGCCATTATGATCGTATGATTATTGGTGGTGCTCTACCAGTTGATAAAACACTAACTTTAGATGAAAAAGATACTTTAAAAACAGAATTTTTTCTTGAAAGACGTGAAATCGGATTTATTAATATTGGCGGTCCAGCAGTAATAGAGGTAGATGGTGAGAGTTATGAACTATCACGCTTGGATGCTCTCTACGTAGGTAGAGGGAAGGAGCAGTTGAAATTGAGCAGTGTTGATTCGAATCAACCAGCAAAATTATATTTTTGCTCATGTCCTGCTCATGAGAAGCTTCCAGTACAAAAGGCAGCGATAGAAAATGCAAATCCTTTGAACTTAGGTTCTAAAGATGCGTGTAACGAACGGACCATTTATCAATATATTCATGAAGGCGGATTGAAAAGCTGTCAATTAATGCTCGGTTTAACGATTTTAAAATCAGGAAGCATATGGAATACAATGCCTGCACATATTCATGATCGGAGAATGGAAGCCTATTTGTATTTTGATCTGGAAGAACAGGCAAGAGTGTTGCATTTAATGGGAGAACCGAATGAAACTCGTCATATTATTGTAAAAAACGAACAGGCTGTTATATCTCCAAGCTGGTCTATCCATTCTGGTTCAGGCACTAGCAATTATTCTTTCATTTGGGCAATGGCTGGTGAAAATTATACATTTAAAGATATGGATATGATTAATATAGAAGATTTAAAGTAATCGCAAGAAACATTAAGAGGGGAATGAGGTGTTAACTTAAATGGTTACTTATGATTTGACGGGTAAAACCGCGATGGTTACAGGTGCGGGTCGCGGTTTAGGAAAGGCGATGGCGATCGGTATGGCACAAGCTGGGGCAGATGTTGTACTTTTGACGAACAGAACTCCAGCAGAGGCAGTAAAACAGGAAATTGAAAATTTAGGTGTAAAGGCATCCATCGTTGTAGCTGATTTGGGGGACAAAGAAAAAACAGAAATTGCAGCAAAAGAAGCGATAGCTGCATTTGGAAAAGTAGATATTTTGATTAATAATGCTGGCATTATCCGTAGAGCACCTGCAGCAGAACATGCTTATGAAGATTGGGAAGCTGTAATGAATGCAAACACGAATTCTATTTTCATATTAAGTCAAGTACTTGGTAGAGAGATGATAGAGAGAGGGTACGGAAAAATCATCAATATCGCTTCTATGCTTTCTTTCCAAGGAGGCATTACAGTTCCAGGATATACTGCAAGTAAACATGCAGTAGCTGGTTTGACCAAAGCGCTTTCAAATGAATGGGCATCTAAAGGGGTACAAGTCAATGCTATTGCCCCAGGATATATGAGTACGGATAATACAGAGGCATTACGAAGTGATGAAAATCGAAATCGTCAAATTTTAGAAAGAATTCCTGCAGGTCGATGGGGAACTCCAGAAGACCTTGTAGGTGCAGCGCTTTTTCTCGCATCTTCAGCTTCCGATTATGTGAATGGTCATATCCTTTGTGTAGATGGTGGTTGGATGAATAGGTAAAGGAGGGTAAATCTATGCGATTGGTTCGTGTAGGCATCATAGGTTTAGGATTGATGGGTATTCGTTATGCTAAGTATTTTAAGGAAGGTAAAGTTGAGGGCGCTATTTTATCTGCAGTAGTAACTTCTCGTAAGGAGCGAATGGATTGGGTAAAAGAAACATTTACAAATAAAGTGGATATTTACAGCAATTTAGATGACTTGATTACTAGTGGAAATGTAGATGCTCTTATCATTGCTACTCCTCATTATCATCATCCTGCTGCGGCTATACAAGCCTTCCATGCTGGATACCATGTGTTAATCGAAAAACCTGCTGGTGTCTATACGAAGCAAGTAAGAGAGATGAATGAAGCAGCTGCAAATTCGGGAAAAGTTTTTAGTATTATGTACAATCAACGCACGAATCCTCTATATATAAAATTAAGGGATCTAATTGAGTCGGGAGAACTTGGAGAAATCTATCGAACGAATTGGATAGTTACAAATTGGTATCGAACACAAAGTTATTATGATGCTGTCTCTTGGAGAGCAAGTTGGGCTACTGATGGTGGCGGTGTACTTATGAATCAGAGTCCTCATCAGCTTGATTTATGGCAATGGACAACGGGGATGATGCCTAAAAGGATACGTGCATTTTGTCATTTTGGTAAATATCACAATATTGAAGTTGAAGATGATGTCACAGTCTATGTCGAATATGAAAATGGAGCTACAGGCGTTTTTATTACTAGCACTGGTGAAGCTCCAGGGACAAATCGTTATGAGCTTTCCGGTACACTCGGAAAAATTGTGATTGAAGACAATAAACTATCCTTCTGGCGTCTGCGAGAACCTATCCATGAATTTAATGAACGTTATAAAGATGGAGGGTTTAAAAAACCAGAGTGCTGGGAATGTGAGGTTCCAACTCAAGGTGAAATCAAGGATGGTCATTTAGAAGTGATTCTAGATTGGATAGATACGATAAGAAATGGAACCCCTTTACTGTCCCCAGGGGAAGAAGGAATGAAGGGTTTGACATTGGCCAATGCCATGTTATTATCCACCTGGACTGATAATTGGGTTGAACTTCCTATGGATGAGGATTTATTTTATGAGTATTTAATACAAAAAATTCAAAGCTCTGACAGGAGTGATCGTCATGGCAAAACGCATTAAGTTTAGCTTAATTGGCGGGGGGTTTCGTGCACAATTTTACTTAAGAATAGCTCAGGCCTTGCCAGATCAGTTTATTGTATCGGGAATGGTTGTTAGAGATGAGATAAAAGGAAGGCAATTGGAGGTTCAGTGGAACGTAGTTACTTATCGATCAATTGATGAATTGCTTCAAAATGAAAACCCAGATTTTGCAGTGTTGTGTGTGAGTAGAATGGCTAGTCCAAGCTATCTATTTGATTTAGCGAATCGAGAAATTCCTGTACTTGCGGAAACACCTCCTGCACCTGATTTCGATGGTTTATTAGCATTGACAGATCTAATGGAGCGTGGAGCAAAGATTCAGGTCGCAGAACAATATGTTTTTCAACCGATGCATGCTGCTTATTTAAAAGTTGTAGAGTCCAGAAGGCTAGGGGATGTAAACGAAGCGACTGTTTCTGTTTCTCATGCTTATCATGGAATGAGCTTGATTCGTAAAATGTTAGGAATTGGTTGTGAGGAGGCGCAAATTCAAGCGATGCGTTTTCAATCTCCTTGGGTATCTGGCCCCAATCGAAAGGGTATTCCTGAAGCAGAAAAAATTGTGATGTCTAGAAGAGATATCGCATGGATCAGATTTGGCGATAAATTAGGAATTTATGATTTCACAAAAGATCAACATAGATCTTGGATTCGCTCTAATTCTATTTCTTTGCGCGGGGTGCGTGGGGAGATATTTGATCAACGATTAAATGTACTTGAAGATTATAAAACACCGCTTTATTTGGATTTTAAAAGAATAAACAAAGGTGAAGAAGGAAATTTAGAAGGATATTTTCTAGAGGGAATTTTGGCTGGGGAAAGATGGGTATATAAAAATCCATTTGCTCCAGCCCGATTATTTGATGACGAGATTGCGATTGCTGATTGTTTAATAAAAATGGCTGACTATATCTCAGGAGGACCTAGCTTCTACAGCTTATCTGAAGCAGCTCAGGATCATTATTTAGGGCTGTTAGTTGAGAAAGCGATTGAGACTGAAAGTATTGTAACTTCAGAGAATCAACCTTGGCATGAGTTTATGAATAAATAAAAATATGTAGAACTTTATGTAGAGGAGGTAAATGATGAATAAGCAGTTAGAGGTAGTCACCTTTGGCGAGAGCATGGGGTTGTTTACCCCTCCAATGGACAAAACTTTAGAATCAGCAAAACAGTATTTTCGTTCATTTGGTGGAGCGGAAAGTAACGTTGCTATCGGGTTAGCTAGACTAGGGCATTCTGTTGGATGGTTTTCACGGTTAGGCCAAGATCCAATAGGTGTATCTATTTTGAAAACCTTAAGAGGTGAAAATGTAGATGTAACTAGAGTTCAGTTAAGTGAAGGCGTTTCGACAGGTTTTATGATGCGGCACATTAAAACAGGAAGAGTAGAAGTGTTTTATAATCGAAAATCATCAGCAGCAAGTATGATGAAACCAGAAGATGTGGATGAGCAATATATAAAACAGGCTCAAATATTACACATTACTGGGATTACACCTTCTCTTAGTTCATCATGTCGTGAAACGGTTTATTATGCTGTCAATATTGCAAAGCAGAACGGGATAAAGATTTGTTTTGATCCTAATTTAAGATTAAAGCTATGGAGCATAGAAGAGGCTCGCTCAACATTGATGCCGCTTATAGAAAAAGCAGATTATTTCCTGCCAGGATTAGAAGAGCTAGAGCTATTATTTGAGACTAAGGATTGGGATGTTATTCAAGATAAGTTAAAGCATTTAAAAGCTACATCGATTGTAAAAGGGGGCAAAGGAATTAATTATGTTGTTTCTAAGGATGGAACAAGCGAAGTATTGTATGAATTAGCCGATAATGTAGTTGATGCCATTGGTGCTGGAGATGCATTTTGTGCTGGTTTTTTATCAGGTGTATTAAATGGATTATCTCCATGCAAAGCGGTGGAAAGAGCTCATTTAAATGCATCTGTTGTCATTCAAGATCATGGTGACTGGGAGCCATTACCTGAAGCTAAAACAATAGATCAGTTGATATCAAAACAACAATTTGTAGAGAGATAGATATCCCAAAAAGTGAACCAAATTCATAAAGAAATGAAGTGGAGAGGTTATAGATGAAAAAGTATGAAACTTTAAAAAAAATAAATCAATATGGTGTAGTTGCTGTTTTAAGAGGGAGGTCAGCAGAGGAAGTATTGAAAATGTCTGAAGCGGCAATTGCAGGTGGGATTAAAAGCATTGAAGTAACAATGACGGCACCAGGTGCGTTAGATATCATTGAAGAGTTATCAAATAAATATGGTCAGGACACGCATCCAGAGTCCCCCGTCATCGGTGCTGGAACAGTTTTAGATGATGTAACTGCTCGATTAGCCATTTTAAAAGGAGCATCATATGTAGTTTCCCCAGCGTTCCAGCTTGAGACAGCCACAATGTGTAATCGATATCGCATACCTTATCTTCCTGGAGTCATGACAGTTAGAGAAGCACTGACTGCAATTGAAGCAGGTGCAGACATTGTAAAGCTATTCCCAGGAAATATATATAGTCCTTCTACGATCTCAGCATTTAAAGGACCTCTTCCACAGTTGAATATTATGCCTACAGGTGGCGTAAATATAAATAACTTACACGAATGGATTCAGGCGGGTGCATTTGCAGTAGGCATTGGATCAGATTTAACCAAAGAAGCAGAGAAGACAGGAGATATATCCATTGTAACTCAAAAAGCAGAAGCTTACATGGAGGCTTATTATCGGGCCAAGGACCAATAATAAAACCTTGTATATATTTAGAGATTTATAAATTATGGTATAAAAAAGAGGTGAAGGAATGTTAGATGAAAAAAATAACAACGTTGTTATCATTCATGAAAGTGATTCAGTAGCTATCGCACTGAAAGATTTTGAAGAGGGGGAGCGTATTTTTCTAGGTGGTAAAGAAATTATAATAAACGAGATGATTCCATATGGACACAAGATTGCAATCAAGGATGTTCCCAAGGGTGAAGATATTATTAAATATGGCTATCCAATTGGACATTCTACTGGAAACATCGTTACAGGAAGCTGGATTCATAGCCATAATATGAAAACGAACCTACAAGGTGAACTAGATTATGAATATGAAAAAGTAGAACAAAGTCCAGCCAAACAAGTTTATTCCTTTGACCAAACGTTTAAAGGTTATGTAAGAGATAATGGAGACGTAGGGATTAGAAATGAAGTCTGGATTATAAATACGGTAGGGTGTATCAACAAAACAGCAGAACTATTAGCCAAGATGGCCAATCAACAATTTCAGGATGAATCTATCGATGGTGTGTATCATTTTCCACATCCTTTTGGCTGTTCACAGCTTGGTGACGATTTAACTTATACACAAAAGCTATTAAGCAACTTAGTCCATCATCCGAATGCAGCCGGTGTTTTAGTTTTAGGTTTAGGCTGTGAGAATAATTATATAGAGTTATTTAAAAAAGTTTTAGGTGATTATGATAATCGTAGAGTTAAGTTTTTAGAGGTTCAAGCTGTGTCAGATGAGATGGAAACAGGGCTCAATTTAATAGAAGAAGTGGTTGAATATGCTAAAAAATTTAAAAGAGAGGATATACCAGTTTCAAAGTTGAAAATTGGTTTGAAGTGTGGAGGTTCTGATGGTTTTTCAGGGATTACTGCGAATCCGTTGGTTGGTAGATTTGCCGACCACCTTATATCAAGAGGCGGGACAGCTGTATTAACAGAAGTGCCTGAAATGTTTGGAGCTGAAACAATCCTTATGAATCGAGCAAAAAATGCAGAGATATTTTCTAAAATTGTAGAGCTTGTGAATGACTTTAAGCGTTATTTTATTCGACATGATCAAGTTGTTTATGAAAATCCTTCACCTGGCAACAAAAAAGGGGGAATTACAACGCTTGAAGAAAAATCACTTGGCTGTATTCAGAAGGGTGGTTTTGCGATAGTTAACGATGTTGTTCAGTATGGCGAAAGAGTGGATGAGATGGGATTAAACCTTTTACAAGGTCCAGGAAATGATCTCGTATCTGTAACCGCATTAGCTGCCTCAGGTGCTCACATCGTATTATTTACAACGGGAAGAGGAACTCCTTTTGGTGGTCCAGTTCCTACCGTTAAGATATCTACTAATACAGATTTATATGAAAAAAAGAAGAACTGGATTGATTTTGATGCTGGACAGCTTTTAAAAAATAAAGATATGAATGAATTAAGTGAAGAATTATTTGAGTATGTTTTAGATGTAGCATCTGGGAAGCTAACTGCGAACAATGAATTATATGGATTTAAGGAAATTGCCATATTTAAAGATGGTGTAACGATGTAGAAACATGGATAGGAGGAAATTATGAAAATCGATCAGCTTAACCGTGAATGGATATCAGAACATCAGATGATGTACAACATAACAACATCTGTTCATATGGAAGAGAAGGTTTTACAAATTGGAGAAGGTAATTTTTTACGTGGATTTATTGATTGGATGATTTTTAAATTAAACCAAGAGGGGAAGTTTCAAGGGAAGGTTGTAGCTGTTCAACCGACCAAACACGGCAAGGTAGTGCCAAAACTAAATCAGCAAGATGGATTGTATACAACAGTATTAAGAGGCATTGATCAAGGAAAAAAGGTAGAAAATATTGAAATCGTAGATTCTATCAATCGTGGAATTAATCCTTATGTGCAATGGGAGGAGGTTTTAAAGGTCGCGGAATCTCCTAACATACAATTTGTATTTTCAAATACAACTGAAGCAGGACTATCTTATAAAAGTGAAACTTATGACCCTTCTCAATCACCTGATTCTTTCCCTGGGAAATTAACAGCACTTTTATATCATCGGTTTAAGAAACTCGGAGAAGCACCAAATTCAGGATGGATTATTATTCCTTGTGAATTAGTAGATGCAAATGGTTTGCTGTTAAAAAAGCTTGTGATTAAAACGGCTGAAAACTGGAATCTTCCAGATCATTTTATTCAATGGATTCAAACTGAAAATGTATTTTGCAACACGCTGGTTGATCGAATTGTAACAGGATATCCTAGAGATCAGATAGAGGAATATAATGAAAAACTAGGATATGAAGATATTTTGTTAACAACAGGAGAACCTTATCACCTTTTTGTGATTGATTCTCATAAGGACGTGAAAGAGTTACTGCCATTTCATGAAGTTGGATTAAATGTACATTGGGATGAGATAAAACCGTATCGAGATTTAAAAGTAAAGTTGTTAAATGGCCCTCATACTTTAATGGCCGCTGTTGGATTTTTATGTGGCATTGAAACTGTAAAGGAAGCGATGGAGGATGAGCTAGTTGGTCCCTTCATTCAAAAAAGTATTAATGAAGAGATCATACCAACATTTGATGATGAAAAAAAGGCAAAAGATTATGCAAATAGTGTAATAGAACGATTTATTAATCCTTTCAATAAACATATGTTAAAAGATATTGCTTTAAATACAGTATATAAATTTAAAACTAGATTATTGCCAACTCTTAAACTTTACCAAGAAAAATTTCAGTATCTCCCTAAACATATTTGTTTTTCATTTGCAGCTATATTTGTTTACTGTAAGCCATCAAAACAAGAAAAGAATGAATTTATAGGTTCTCGTTTTTCAGAAGATTATGTAATAAAAGATAAAGTAGAAATTTTGCAGCTATTCTCTGAAGTTTGGTCACATTATGATGGTAGTAATCAAAGCATACAAAAACTAACTGCGAAAGTGTTGAGCGATAAATCCATTTGGGATGAGGATTTAAATGAGATTATAGATTTGAATCATATGATCGCAACTTATATCAATGATATTTTAGAGTTCGGAATGAGGGACAGTTTGAAAAAGATATAATAAAGATTTTGGTGTATTGGTGAAAATGCCATAAAAAATATAAATGAGGTGATTTGATGACTTTTTTAAGTGAAAATATGATGTTAAAGAGTGAAAGTGCTCAGATATTATTTCATAATTATGCAAAACAAATGCCGATCATTGATTTCCATACCCATCTTAGTCCACAAGAAATTGCTGAAAATAAAACTTACAATAATATTACTGAATTATGGCTTTCGGGAGACCATTATAAATGGAGAGCTATGCGCTGGCTTGGATTTGATGAGAAGTTCATTACAGGTGAAGCTTCTGATAAAGATAAATTTATGACATGGGCTAATACATTACCTTATACAATGGGGAATCCGATCTATGTTTGGTCACACATGGAGTTAAGCCGATATTTTCAAATTAATGAATTATTGACTCCAGAAAATGCTGAACACATTTGGGAGATTTGTAATGAGAAGCTGCAGGATAGTTCTTTTAGTACACAGAACATATTGCAACAATTTAATGTAAGAGTTATAAATACAACGGATGATCCGATCGATTCATTAAACTATCACAAGCAAATCAAACAGCAGAACAATGTAACTACTGAAGTTCTACCAACTTTTAGACCTGATCAGGTATTGAATATTGAGCAACCAAACTTTAAAGAATATATTAATAAATTAGAACAAGTGACAGAGCAATCGATCTCAAATTATAGCGATTTAATTTCAGCTGTTGAGAGTAGAATTCATTATTTCCATGAAAATGGATGTCGTATTTCTGATCATGCTTTTACGGAATTGCCATTTCATCCAGTCTCGGATGAGGAAGCAGCTTCTATTTTTAAAAAGGGTTTAGAAGGACAGGGGCTAACACTAGATGAAATTCATAAATATCAAACAAAAACGATGGTCCATTTAGGACAAATGTATGAATCACTTAATTGGACAATGCAATTACATATTGGAGCAATAAGAAATAATAATTCACGTATGTTTTCAATCTTAGGCAAAGATACTGGGTATGATTCCATTTTAGACTATAAACTTGCGGAAAATTTAAATGGATTTTTAAATGAGTTAGACAAAGAAAATACGCTGCCAAAAACGATTGTTTATACTTTAAATGCAGCTCAAAACGATGTGATTGCATCTGCAATTGGTAATTTTCAATCATCAGGAGCTAGAGGGAAATTGCAATTTGGTTCAGGGTGGTGGTTTAATGATACGAAAGATGGAATGCTGAATCAAATGAAAACATTAGCGAATATTGGTGTATTAAGTACTTTTGTAGGGATGTTAACCGACTCTAGGAGTTTTCTTTCCTTCCCAAGGCATGAGTACTTCCGCAGAGTTTTATGTGATTTATTCGGAAGTTGGATAGAAAATGGAGAATTGCCAGCAGATTATGAATTTATTGGCAATATCATTCAAGACATAAGTTATAAAAACGCTTTGAACTATTTTTCAAATAATATTTAATAGAAGATTAATAGAAACCTTCTTAAAATAAGATAATTTTCAAAAGTTGAAGAACCTCCATAAACACTACTAAAGTGGTTTTGGAGGTTCTTTTGGTCAATAGCTATTAACTTGATGGTTTTTTAAGGGTCTATTTTCCCTACACCAGCATTAGAGATTACAATTGATTTTACATTTTCAACTGGATCTAACGAATAAGTATACGGTGGTGTGTAACTAACTGTAGAAGTTGTTGGTTGATTTCCAGTATTGTTTTGGAATATATTATTTGACACGTCCCAGTATCCGATTTCACTGCTGTATAAAGAGACAATTGGATCTTTAGAGTTTTCAAAATGGTTATTTTCTATTTTAAGTGTTGCTCCCATTCTAGAATTAATTCCTGTATCGATGATGTTGTTGTAGTAATTATTATAAAGATGCCCTTGACCAAATCTAAAAAGAGGTCCCCGCGAGAACACGTTTTCCCAACGGTTATGATGATATGTTATTTTACGGTCATAATTATCACTGTCAGAAGATCCAACTAGCGCTGTTTTCCAGCTATCGTGTACGTAGTTATAGGAGAAGGTGATATATTCAGCATTATTCTTCACATCAAACAAACCGTCATAATAATCTTTGTCCACATCTAAACTGTTATACAATTCATTGTGATCCACCCAAACGTTGTTGGAAGGCCCTACTATGCTGATGGCATCTTTATCTCCAATATCAACGTGATGAATAGTTAAGTTTCGTATAATAATATTACTTGCTCTCCAAACTTTGATGCCGATCCCGTTTAATTCTCCGCTTGTACCAACGCCAAGTATGGATATGTCTGAAACATCTTTAACGTCAATTTTGTTGTTAGACGAATTTGCTGGTGTAATGGTTCCATTTATATAAATCTTTAATGGTAAATTTGGATCTTTATTATTGATTGCATTCTGTAAGTCTGTACCTGTACTAACAGTAACTACAACTGCATTGGCTCCTTCACCACCAGTAGTGCCTCCATTCAGTGCTGCAAATCCAACCAGATCATTTATATTGCCAGGGGGAGTTCCTCCTCCAGCACTTTGAGGTGTGGCGTTTACTTCTATAGAATTATTACTTTCACCAATGTTATTTACCGCACTGATCACATAATAATAGGTTGTACCATTTGTAAGTCCTGTATCTGTGTAAGCTGTGGATGTCAATCCTGTAGCAATCGTTGTATAAGGTCCTCCTGTGCTTGTTGAACGTTTAACATTATAGCTGTTTGCAATTGATACAGTATTCCAAGATAAAGAAACGGAAGCATCTGAAGCATTTGCATTAACATTAGATGGGGCACTAGGAATAACATCGCCACCACCTGAACTATTAGCTTCAACGATTTGCCATTGCTGATGGTCTCCACCCTGGTAGGTCCATTGGCCAACATTACCGCCATTTGCTAGAGAAGCATTTTGCACTTCTAAGGCTTTATTACTATTTTTGTTAATGAGTTTAAAGTAACCGTTACCAACGTCTTCGATTGTCCAAGCATGTGCCTGACTGCTTCTTTCTCTCATTTGTACAACATCAGCGCCATCATCTTTAGATTTGTTTAAAATATAAATCAGTTTTCCACTGTTTACATTAACAATATGGTAATATCCTTCTCCAATACTCTGAATTTGCCATTGTTGTTCAGGCAAATCACTGCGTGTCATCTGAATTAAAGTATCATCGTCTTGTATACCTGCATTAAGGACTTCTATAGCTTTTCCACTATTTTTGTTGATGAGAATGTAATTTTTATTTGGATCTATAATTGTAGATTCAGGTGTGGCGCTGACTTCAGCAGAGTTAACACTTTCGCCAACTCCATTTACAGCAGTGATTACATAGTAGTAGGTAGTCCCATTTGTTACATTGGATTCATTGTAGCTAGTACCAGTTATTCCACTAGCGACAGTTACGAATGAACTACCAGAAGTAGTTGAACGTTTGATATTATAGCTGTCGGCATTACTGATAGTATTCCATGACAGCAACACTGAGTTATCACCGGCACTTGCACTTAAATTAGAAGGGGGGTTAGGAATCTCCTCACTGCCACCGCCGGAACCTCCACCGGAACCTCCGTCACCACCTGTATCTATGACTCCAACACCAGCATATTGAATAATAAAAGATTTTACATCTTGTACTGGATCTAACGTGTAATTATATGGTGGAGAATAACTTACAGTAGAAGTTGTTGGTTGATTTCCAGTAGTGTTTTGGAATAAATTATTTGAAACATCCCAAAATCCAATTTCGCTACTATAAAGAGATACGATTGGATCTTTTGAGTTTTCGAAATGGTTATTTTCAATTCGCAGAGTAGCTCCCATTCGAGAATTTATTCCTGTATCAATGATATTATTGTAGTAGTTGTTATAAAGATGTCCTTGACCAAATCTGAATAGTGGACCTCGAGAAAAAATGTTTTCCCAACGATTATGATGATACGTAATTTTACGATCATAGTTATCACTGTCAGATGACCCTACAAGTGCGGTTTTCCAACTATCATGAACATAATTATATGAGAAAGTAATATATTCAGAATCACGTTTTACATCAAATAATCCATCATAATAATCCTTATCTACATCAAGGCTATTATATAATTCATTATGATCGACCCAAATATTATTTGCAGGTCCCTCAATGCTAATTGCGTCTTTATCCCCAGTATTAACGTGGTGAATAGTTAAGTTTCGAATAATAATGTTACTTGCCCTTGTGATTTTTATACCTATTCCATTTAGCTCACCATAGGTATCTACACCAAGAATAGAGATGTCTGAAACGTCTTTTACATCAATTTTACTATTGGATGAATTTGCTGGTGTAATTGTTCCATTCACGTATATTTTTAAAGGTCTATTTGGATCCTTGTTACTTATTGCATTTTGTAGCTCAGTACCTGTGCTGACTGTAATGACAACATTATTATCACCGTCACCACCCGTAGTACCACCATTCATGGCTGCGAAACCTACAAGATTATCTAAATCTGAAGGTATTGAATTACCTGATCCCTGAGGAGTAGCACTGACTTCAGTAGAGTTATTACTTTCTCCTACTCCATTTACTGCTGAGATTACATAGTAGTAGGTAGTGCCATTTGTTACATTCGAATCAGTGTAATTAGAGCTCGTCACATTGCTTGCAATTGTAGAGAAAGAACCACTAGAAGTAGTTGAACGTTTTACATTATAACTGACTGCGTTACTGACTTCACTCCAAGATAAACTTACCGAACCATTATTAGCTAGTGCACTCACATTCGAAGGTGTGTCAGGACTAACCTCTCCATCGGTAATCCCATCATCAACAAATTTTAATAAGTCAATGTTCGCACCTCCTTCTGATGAAATACCTGTTAATCTAATTGTATTTATTCCTTCATTAAGAGATACACTTTCTGAAACGATTTGCCAAGATGTCCAACTTCCTGTTCCAGGGAAGGATAAACTAGCATTAGCAACGGAGTTATTCACCTTAATTTCTGCTGGTCGATCAGTAGAGGCATTTGCATATCGAAAATTTAAAGTATACATTCCAGGGGTGCTAACATGTACATTCCACTCTATATATCCCCCAGCTTGATTTGGGTCAAAATTTACATATCCTGTACCTTCGTATCCGCTATGTTCTGTTTCAATTATAGCATCAGACTTAATAGAAGCGTCTTCAGCTTGATAGATTTCTTCCACTGAATTAGCCTGTAAAGGAGTAGATAATAATAATGAGGTTAATAAACAGAATACCATGAGAATGCTTAATTTTTTTTTCAAGATAATCTCCCTACTTTCTTAAAGAGTATTAAATATCAAATGTGCAATATCGTAATTCAATCAATAATGAAAACGTTGTTATTTTAAGATATGAAAATATGACAAGAAATAATAACGTTGTTATTTCCATAATTAAAGCGTTTACATTTTTTTATAAATAATCCTCCTCTCTTAAAAGCTATTATATATCACATTTTCTATAATGAGATATGGTATTTTAAAAAAATACTGAAATGTAACATGAAATTATCTGATTTATACAGGAATAATGGTTGAATGATATATTCTTCTAAGTTATATTAATAAAAAGTGTAGGAAAATTATACAAATAAAAAACAATAATTAACAACGACAGGATAAAAGTGTATAATTATAAAATAAATAGTATAATTAGACGTTGTGGTCAATTTAATTCTATTATTTATTTCTTATACTAATCTCTCTTTCTACTAGTTTTAGCAACTTCAATCAAGGTAATAAATATGATGATGTAAATTTTTAGTAGTTAATTGCAACAAATTAACATTAGAAAAGGTTATTATTTATAATTTAAATTGGTATCATCGCGGTTATTATTAATTAAATTGTTTGGTTACATAAAAATATTTTTCTTAATAATTTAAAGTAAAATATTAAATTATTTTAGTGACAGAAAAGGTGCAATTTATTATTGTTTAGTTAAATAAAATTTATATTCTATATTAATGTCTTCGTTTTTCTTATTACCACTATTTTACTCTTTCTAGTTACACTACACACATTAAAGATTATGTTAAAACATAAAGTCCAAATTTATAATCTCACAGTAAATTCCTACAAGATAGATTTATATTTTAATCCTCTATTAAAAAAAATCACTTCACTAACAACTTTCATTATTTTAGGTTTTTATTTTAAAAAATATGGATTTATATCCTCTTAACAGGAGCTAAGCGAATAAGTGCTTTTGTGGATGAATATAGATTGTATTGTGTCTTTTCCAGAGAAATTTCAGTCATAAGATTGAAATTTTATTTATTTTATTAAAGGGGGTGAATTTAGTATTGATTTCATGACAGTTTAGAAAAATTTAATGATCAGGAGGAAAGTACATTGAAAATTTTTCGAAGTATGACGGTTTGTTTTCTGTCACTACTGGTATTGTTTTCTGGTATGTTTGGAAATTTTCAAAAAGGAAATGTAGTAGACGCTGCACCAAATTTGTATAATTATGCAGAAGCACTTCAAAAGTCAATTTATTTTTACGAAGCACAGCGTTCTGGTGAATTACCTGAAGATAACAGGGTAGAATGGCGTGGTGATTCAGGATTAAATGATGGTGCAGATGTAGGTTTGGATTTAACGGGTGGTTGGTATGATGCTGGAGATCATGTGAAGTTTGGGTTTCCAATGGCAGCATCTACAACAATGTTGGCTTGGTCAGTTTACGAATATAAGGATGGTTACATACAGGCAGGTCAATATGAAGAAATATTAGACAACATTAAATGGGCTACAGATTACTTTATTAAAGCTCACACAGCACCCAATGAATTGTATGGTCAAATAGGGACTGGTGGAGTGGATCACGCGTGGTGGGGACCTGCTGAAGTTATGCAAATGGCTCGTCCATCCTACAAAATTGATGCAAGCTGTCCTGGTTCTGATTTAGCAGGTGAAACTGCTGCTGCTTTAGCAGCTTCATCGATTATTTTTAAAGAAACAGATCCATCTTATGCGTCCACTTTATTACAACATGCAATCGAGTTATATGATTTTGCAGATCAATATCGAGGAAAATATTCGGATTGCATTACAGATGCTGCTTCATTCTATAACTCTTGGAGTGGATATGAAGATGAAATTACATGGGGAGCGGTTTGGCTGTATTTAGCAACGGATGATGAAACCTATTTAAATAAAGCCATCTCTTCTACAGCAGATTGGGGTACAGAAGGTCAAACGCCTTATTGGGGTTATTTATGGACACAGGCTTGGGATGATAAACATTATGGAGCTCAAATTTTACTGTCTAGAATTACTGGAGATAGTCAGTTTATAACCTCAACAGAACGAAATTTAGACTATTGGACAACTGGGACTGAGGATACAGGGCAAAGGATTACTTACACACCTGGCGGTTTAGCTTGGTTAGATACGTGGGGTGTTTTAAGATATGCTGCAAACGCTTCTTTTTTAGCGTTTGTATATTCAGACTGGTTAGAAGCGAGTAATCCAGTAAAAGCACAAAAATACCGTGATTTTGCAGAAAGCCAGATTTTATATATGCTTGGTGATAACCCTGATAATCGCAGTTATGTAATCGGTTACAGCAATAATCCACCAGAGCATCCTCATCACCGTACTTCTCATGGATCTTGGGCAGATAGTCAATCTGTTCCACAAAATCATCGACATGTGTTATATGGTGCTTTAGTTGGTGGACCAGACCAAAATGATAATTATACAGATGATATCGGCGATTACGTTAGTAATGAGGTTGCCACAGATTATAATGCTGGTTTTACAGGTGCCTTAGCAAAGATGAATTTAATGTATGGTGCCGGACAGCAACCACTACCAAACTTCCCACAACCAGAAGTACGAGAAGATGAAATGTTTGTAGAGGCATCAATAAATAGTTCAGGAGCAACTTATACTGAAATTAAGGCTTTGTTAAACAATCGTTCGGGATGGCCAGCAAGAATGGGAGATAAATTATCCTTCAAATATTTTATGGATCTGTCTGAAGTGTACGATGCAGGTTATTCAGTTAATGACCTAACTACTTCAACTGCTTACAATCAGGGCGCAACAGTATCAGGTTTTATCCCTTTTGATATCGATAACAATTTATATTATGTTCTTGTGGATTTTACCGGTGTTGAAATATACCCAGGAGGCCAATCAGCTTATAAAAAAGAAGTGCAATTTAGAATGGCAGCACCATCAGGAACAACATTCTGGGATCCAAGTAATGATTACTCATATCAAGGATTAGCTTCTGGTTCATCAGTAATTAAAACGACATATATTCCAGTGTTTGATGATGGAATGAAGGTGTTTGGTGATGAACCTGGTCCCGCTGTACCTCCTAGTATACCGACAAATTTAATTGCAACAGAAGGGAATGGGCAAGTTACTTTAAGCTGGAATCATGCAACTGGAGCAAATAGCTATAACATCAAAAGATCTGGAACTAGTGGAGGACCTTATTCTTATGTTGAATCAACTTCAAATAACATTTTCACAGATCTGGGTTTAACTAATGGGGAGACGTATTTTTATGTGATCACTGCTTCAAATAGTACTGGGGAAAGTTCAGATTCATCTGAAGTAAGCGGCACACCATTTTTACCACAGCCTGGATCGTTTATTTTATCCGCTTCAGCAGGTGACGGACAGGTGGATCTCAGTTGGAGTTTGTCTAGTGATGCTGACCATTATGATGTGTTAAGGTCCCAAACAAGCGGAGGACCTTATACAACAATTGCAAATGGAATAACGTTAAGAGATTACACGGATACTTCCGTTTCGAATGGAACGACTTATTATTATCAATTAGTTGCAAATAATGGAGCAGGTACAACAACCTCAAATGAGGCTCAAGTTACTCCACAATTACAGCAGCCAGGTAGTTTTACTTTATCTGCAACAGCAGATGATGGAAAGGTGGATTTAAGCTGGACTACTTCTGCCTATGCAAACAGTTATGAAGTGTTACGATCAACTTCCATGAGTGGACCGTTTAATAGCATACAATCAGGACTTTCAACTACTTCTTTTTCAGATACAACTGTTACAAATGGCACAACTTATTATTACAAAGTGGTAGCATCAAACAATGCAGGCAGTGTAGAATCTAATGCTACAGAAGTGACTCCAAACGCACCGGTAATGGGAGATTTAGTTTTACAGTATAAAGCAGGGGATACAAATGCTAATGACAATCATTTCAAACCTCACTTTAATATTGTAAACAATGGGGATAGTCCAGTGTCTCTCCATGATTTAACGATACGTTATTACTATACGATAGACAGTAATCAATCACAGCAATTCCATTGTGATTATGCAACTATAGGGTGTGCAAATTTAAATGGAACCTTTGTAACGATGAGCCCATCCTCAGGTGCGGATCATTACTTGGAGGTTAGTTTCACACCAAGTGCAGGCAGTATTTCAGCTGGAGGTCAAAGTGGGGAGATACAGACACGTAATAATAAAATTGATTGGAGTAACTATGATGAAACGAATGATTACTCCTTTGATGCGAGCAAACCTCAATTTACCGATTGGGATCATGTGACTTTATATCAGAATGGTCAATTAGTGTGGGGTATTGAACCATAAGCCATTATGGTGATATTTTATTTTACTATTTTTTGATAGATGAAAGGAGAAAAAATATTCATGGGGAAAATATTTTTGTTTAATAATAATAAGTTAAAGAGAAAATGTTTTGTGATCTTCACCTCATTGCTGCTCATATTATCTACCATAAATGTATCTATTGTTCAAGCAGACTTTGATACTGGTAACGTGCGTGTCAATCAGATCGGTTATCTACAAGGTGCAGATAAAGTTGCCACAATTATCAATAACTCTACATCATCCCTCAATTGGGAGTTAAGGCAAGTAGGAAGTGGGGATGTTGTTGCTAACGGAACGACTTCAGTGTATGGAAATGATCAAGCTTCTGGTGATTTTTTACATCATGCAAATTTTTCATCGGTAACTGCTTCAGGTAATTACACGTTATGGGTAGATGGAGAAGGTGAAAGTGTTCCTTTTATAATTGGTACAGATTTATATCCAAATTTAGCGAAAGAAGCAATGGAGTATTTCTATTTTCATAGAATGGGTACAGATATTGAGGCGCAATATTTAACAGATCCGACTTTTGCCCATAGTGCACTTCATCCAGGGGATAGCAGTATTAGCTGTTATAACGACTGGTGTAACGGAGATATTTTAAATGTAAAAAATTCATGGGCAGATGCTGGGGATTTTGGCATTTATTCAGTAAATCAAGCCATTTCAGCTTGGACACTGTTAAATTTATTAGAAAGATATCCATCCGTTTTCCCAGATGGATCTTTAAATATTCCTGAGAATGGGAATGGTGTCCCAGACATATTAGATGAAGTGAATTTTGGTTCAACATTTATGAAAGGGATGTTGCCTGTTTCAGGTGGATTAGCCTCGCATAAGGTTCACAATAACAACTGGAGTGCTTTTCCACTCACAAATATTGCAGATGAAAATGGAGCGGAAAGATTCGCACAGCCCCCTTCTACAAATGCTACGTATGCTGTTGCTCGTAACCTTGCACATTTAGCTAGGTTGCTGAATGCTTATGACCCAGTTTATGCTGCAGAGTTATGGAATACTGCGGAACTAGCATGGACTAGAGCAGAAGCCAATCCAAATGTAGATTATACAGGTAGCACAGGTGATGCAACTGGCGGTGGGGATTATGGCGATACGAAAAACAGTGATGATCAATATGCAGCGGCAGTTGAGTTATATTTAACAGCTTACGCATTGGGAGATAGTGATGAACAAACCTATCAATCCTCCGTAATGAACTCACAGCATTATAAAGAAATAAGTCATTTCGGTTGGGCGGAAGTAACGGGTACAGGAACATTATCGTTATTGACAGCTGCAAATGATCTTCCAGCACAAGACATCACAGATATGGAGAATAATGTTTTAACACATGTTGATAACAACGTTATTAATATTTTGAACTCAGAAGGATATCCTATTCCATTACCTGGAAGTGAAACCTATCCTTGGGGTTCCAATTCATTTATTGTGAACTCAATGATATTTATGGCGTTTGCTTATGACATTAGTGAAGATATTACTTATTTAAAAGGCATTCATAAAACGATGGATTATCTTATGGGTAACAATGCTATGAAACTTTCATATATTACAGGCTACGGTGAGTTTTATGAAACAGATACACATGATCGTTGGGCTTGGGGGAAATATCAAGGAGGAACACCTTATCCAAAAGGATGGTTGTCAGGAGGACCAAATAACGATAATTCAAATGATCCAGCTACACCACAAGGGCAACCAGCAGCCAAATCCTATGCAGATAAAGACACAGCACCTAGTGCTTGGGCATCTAAAGAGAATACAATTAACTGGAATGCTCCATTAGTTTGGATATCTCAGTATATCAATGATACACAAGGAAATTTAAGTGTACCTGAAGCTCCAAATGCACCTTCTTCATTAAGTGCTGCACCAGGCAATGGTGAAGTATCACTAAGTTGGAACAGTGTGTCTAACGCAGATAATTATATTATAAAACGCGCTGCTTCATCAGGCGGTCCATATACAGCGATAGCGAATAATGTAACAGGCACGACGTATACAGATGTAGGTTTAAGTAATGGTACGACCTACTATTATGTGATTAGTGCAGTAAATGAAGTAGGAGAATCTAATAATTCTAGTCAAGTATTTGCTACGCCTGAAGAACCTGGGGGTTCATCTCTAAATGAAGAACGATTCTTAACGATGTATGCACAAATCAAAGATCCAGCTAGTGGATATTTTTCACCGGAGGGGATTCCATATCATTCTATTGAAACTTTATTGAGTGAAGCTCCTGATTACGGACACATGACAACTTCAGAAGCCTATAGTTATTGGTTATGGCTTGAAACGTTATATGGTTACTTCACGAATAATTGGACACCATTAGAGGAAGCTTGGGATAACTTGGAAACCTTTATTTTACCAATTAATGAAGGGGATGGTGTAAATGAACAGCCGACGATGAGTTATTACACTGCATCTAGTCCTGCTACTTATGCACCTGAACATCCATATCCAGACATGTATCCAAGTATGTTGAGCAATTCAGTTCAAGCTGGCTCAGATCCGTTAGATGCAGAATTGAAAGCAACTTATGGAGATAATGAAACCTACTTGATGCATTGGTTACTTGATGTGGATGATTGGTATGGATATGGCAATACTTTGAATCCTTCTCATACAGTAACGTATGTAAATACGTTCCAAAGAGGGGAACAAGAATCGGTATGGGAAGCAGTGACTCATCCTTCACAAGATGATTTTACATTTGGTAAACCAGGTGAAGGTTTTGTTTCTTTATTCATAGATGACGGAGCGGCACCTGCTCCACAGTGGAGATATACGGCAGCTACAGATGCGGATGCTCGTGCAGTTCAAGTCATGTATTGGGCGCAACAGATGGGTTATAACAATCCAACTTATTTAAATAAAGCGAAAAAGATGGGAGATTATTTACGGTACGGTATGTACGATAAATACTTCCAAGAAATAGGAAGTGCAGCTGATGGAACTCCAACACCAGGGACTGGTAAAAATGCAAGTCATTATCTTATGTCTTGGTATACAGCATGGGGAGGTGGACTTGGCGATATGGGCTCAGGTAACTGGGCATGGAGAATAGGTTCCAGCCATGCACACCAAGCTTATCAAAATACAGTAGCTGCTTACGCATTATCTGAAGGTGGATTAATTCCTGAATCTGCTACATCTCAGGAAGACTGGGAGCTATCTTTAGTGCGTCAATTAGAGTTTTATACCTGGTTGTTATCTGCTGAAGGTGGTGTAGGTGGAGGAGCTACCAATAGTGTTGGGGGAGATTATTCTAGTTATCCTTCGGGTGTGAGTACATTTTATGATTTAGCCTATGACGAAGCTCCTGTTTATCATGACCCACCATCAAATACATGGTTTGGTTTTCAAACATGGCCGCTTGAGAGAGTAGCTGAATATTATTATATTTTGGCTGAGAAAGGAGATACTAGCTCAACGAATTTTCAAATGGCAAAAGAAGTGATTGATAAATGGATTGATTGGTCTATTGATTATACTTTTGTAAATGAAAAACCGATGACAGATGATGATGGTTATTTCTTAGACAGTAATGGAGATCAAATATTGGGCGGTCTGAACCCAGATGTAGATACAACTCCTGAGCCGGGTCAGTTTTATATTCTTGGTGGTCAGGAATGGAGTGGTCAACCTGATACATGGAATGGATATGAAAACTTTACTGGAAATCCTGATTATCATGCAATTGCTAAGGGTGCCAGTCAAGATGTAGGGGTATTAGGAAGTTACATCAAAGCGTTAACCTTCTACGCAGCAGGTACAAAAGCTGAAAATGGGGATTATTCAGTACTGGGAAATCAAGCTAAGGATATGGCAGAGCAATTATTGAACGTAGCATGGAGTTTTAACGACGGCATAGGGATTGTAACTGAGGAACAAAGAGGAGATTATTATCGTTATTTTGAAAAAGAAATTTATTTCCCTGATGGATGGACTGGAACATTTGGTCAAGGTAATGCCATCCCAGGAGCAGGTGGAATTCCTTCTGATCCAAGTAAGGGTGGGGACGGAGTATATATTAGCCATCATGAATTACGTCCAGAAATTAAAAATGATCCAAACTGGTCTTATTTAGAAAACTTATACAATTCTTCTTGGAATCCGGATACCGAAACATGGGAGAATGGAACACCAACCTTTACTTACCACAGGTTCTGGTCACAAGTGGATATGGCAACAGCTTATGCAGAATTTGATCGATTAATTGGGGAGACTACCCCAACTGAACCAAATGCACCAACTGGGGTTACTGCTCTTCCTGATGATGGAGAAGTAAACTTAAGCTGGAATAATGTCTTTAATGCTGACAATTATAACGTAAAACGTGCAACTGTTTCTGGTGGACCATATACAACGGTAGCAAGTAATGTAACAGCTGCAAGTTATATTGATTCTACAGTAAACAACGGCACAACGTATTATTATGTAGTCAGCGCAGTAAATGATATCGGAGAATCAGCAAATTCTAGTGAAGTTTCAGCTATTCCTAACCCACCGCCAGCACCAGGCAGCTTTACCTTAACGGCAGAAGCAGGAAATGGGAATGTGGACTTAAGCTGGACTATATCTTCTAATGCGATTAGTTATGATGTGAAACGGAGTGAAACTCAAAGCGGTCCGTTCACTTCAATTGCATCAGCTTTAACAGCAAATACCTATAATGATACGAATGTTGTAAATGGCACAACGTACTATTATGTCATTACTGCAAATAACAGCTCTGGCAGTACCGATTCCAATACTGTTTCAGCAGCTCCACAACTTCCACTTCCAGGTAGTTTCACTTTAAATACACAAGCCAGTAATGAAACGGTAAATCTTTCTTGGTCTGTTTCTTCATTCGCAGATAGTTATTCCGTTGGTCGATCTACATCAAGTAATGGTAGTTATACAACCATAGCCACTGGATTAACATCGACAGCCTATAGTGATACTGGCTTAACGAATGGCACAACGTATTATTATGTTGTGACTGCTGAGAATGGATCAGGAACAACAGATTCGAATACAGCCAGTGCAACGCCTCAACTTCCAAGTGATCTTAAACTCCAATACAAAGCAGCGGATACTAATGCTGCAGACAATCAATTTAAGCCTCACTTTAATATGGTGAACACAGGCAATAGTTCCGTACCTCTAAGCGAGTTGACAATTCGTTATTATTACACTGCGGATGGCAACCAATCCTTTGAATTCCATTGTGATTATGCTGTTGTAGGCTGTGGGAATGTAAGCGGAGCCCATGTACAAATGAGCAATCCAGCAGAAAATGCGGATCATTATTTAGAAATTAGTTTTTCAGCAGGAGCTGGAAACTTAGCTGCTGGAGGACAAAGCGGAGAAATTCAAGCGCGAAACAATAAATCAGACTGGAGCAATTTGAACGAATTGAATGATTATTCCTATAACGGGAACCTTACGGACTTTACAGAATGGAATCAAGTAACATTGTACCAAAATGGTGCGCTCATATCAGGGGTAGAACCTGATGGATCAGGTGGTGGAAATCCGACCCCTCCAGCAGCACCAACGGGTTTGACGGCTAGTGCAGGAGATGGTCAAGTTGATTTAAGCTGGAGTTCAGTCAGCGGAGCAGACAGCTATAACGTGAAACGTTCAACCAGTGCAGGTGGAACCTATACAACAGTAGCAACAGGAGTAACCTCTACTAATTATACAAATACAGGATTAACAAACGGAACCACCTACTATTATGTGGTGAGTGCGCAAAATACAGCGGGTGAGAGTGCCGACTCAACAGAAGCAAGTGCCACACCGCAAAGTAGTGTCACCATTCCTGGAAGCCCAACCGGATTAACAGCTAGTGCAGGAGATGGTCAAGTTGATTTAAGCTGGAGTTCGGTCAGCGGAGCAGACAGCTATAACGTGAAACGTTCAACTAGTGCAGGTGGAACCTATACAACAGTAGCAACAGGAATAACCTCTACTAATTATATAAATACAGGATTAACAAACGGAACCACCTACTATTATGTGGTGAGTGCGCAAAATACAGCGGGTGAGAGTGCAAACTCAACAGAAGTAAGTGCGACACCGCAAAGTAGTATCACCATTCCTGGAAGCCCAACCGGATTAACAGCTAGTGCAGGAGATGGTCAAGTTGATTTAAGCTGGAGTTCAGTCAGCGGAGCAGACAGCTATAATGTGAAACGTTCAACCAGTGCAGGTGGAACCTATACAACAGTAGCAACAGGAGTAACCTCTACTAATTATACAAATACAGGATTAACAAACGGAACCACCTACTATTATGTGGTGAGTGCGCAAAATACAGCGGGTGAGAGTGCAAACTCAACAGAAGCAAGTGCAACGCCATCAGGAGGGGGTACAGCTAGTGATCTAGTTGTGCAGTACAAAGCAGCGGATACTAATGCAACAGACAATCAGTTTAAACCACATTTTAATATTGTAAATAATGGAAATACAGATGTAGCATTAAATGAGTTAACAATCCGTTACTACTACACGATTGATGGTAACCAAGCACAGCAGTTCCATTGTGATTATGCTGTTGTAGGCTGTGGGAATATAAGCGGAACCCATGTAGCTATGAGTCAGTCTACGGCAGATGCTGATCACTATATAGAGGTGAGCTTTACTGCGGGGGCAGGAACGTTAGCTGCTGGAGGGCAAAGCGGTGAAATTCAAACGAGGAACAATAAAACAAACTGGAGCAACTATAATGAAAACAATGATTACTCGTTTAATGCCAGCATGACTGCATTTACGGATTGGAATAAAGTAACGTTGCATCAGAACGGACAATTAGTGTGGGGTATTGAACCTTAAATTAGGATTTAATTCAAGGGCACTCAGTATGATCTGAGTGCCTCTTAAAATAATGATGAGGAAGTGAAATGATGAGTTATAAAAAATTGTGCAGCAAAAACATCATACTTATGCTTACGATTCTATTAATATTAAGTTTACTTACTGGCATCATTCCAAAATCTACTTCAATAGTTTATGGTGAAGCACATGTTGATAATCCATTTGAAGGGGCAACTTCGTATGTGAATCCTGATTATGCTGAATTAATAGACTCTTCTATTGCACTTGTAAATGATAGTGACCTAGCCTCAAGAATGGAAACAATAAAATCTTACCCTACAGCAGTTTGGCTTGATCGCATAGCGGCCATCCATGGTGGAGATGTAAATAACGGACGTAAAAGCTTAGCTGATCACTTGGACATTGCACTTGCACAAAAGCAAGGTGACACTCCAATTACCGCTACAATTGTTATTTATGATCTTCCAGGTCGAGACTGCGCTGCCTTAGCATCCAATGGTGAACTACCACTTTCAGAAGAAGGCCTACAAAGATATAAAACAGAGTACATTGATCCTATAGTATCCGTATTTTCTGACCCTAAGTACCAGGATATTCGAATTGTAACGGTCATTGAACCTGACGGACTACCTAATCTAGTAACGAATCTAAGTGATCCTGAGTGCGCGGAAGCGAACTCAAGCGGTATTCAAGTAGAAGCTACTCAATATGCACTTAATCAACTTCACCCTATTGATAATGTTTACATTTATATGGACATTGCTCATTCTGGTTGGTTAGGATGGGACAACAATTTACAAGGAGTAGTTAGTTTGTATACCGATGTAGTCCAAAATACAACGGCTGGTTTACAAAGCATCGATGGATTTATTACAAATACATCAAATTACACTCCACTTGAAGAGCCATATTTAACAAATCCAAATTTAAATATCGGTGGTCAGCCTTTGAGATCCTCTAATTTTTACGAGTGGAACCCTAATTTTGATGAAGTTGATTTTACAGAGGCATTATACAATGCTTTTGTAGCCAGTGGATTTCCACAAGATATTGGTTTTATTATCGATACTTCACGTAACGGTTGGGGGGGAGATGATCGTCCAACTGAAGCTAGTGGTGATACAGTGAATAGTTATGTTGATTCAGGACGTATTGATCTTAGAGAACATCGCGGTTTGTGGTGTAATGTCGATGGTGCAGGAATGGGATTACCTCCACAAGTGGCTTCTGGTGAGTTTGAAAATACTCATTTGGATGCTTTTGTATGGGTAAAACCTCCTGGAGAATCTGACGGTGCTAGTGAGTTTATTGATAATGACGAAGGGAAAAATCCCGATCCAAACTGTGATCCAGAATATACAGATGGTGCTAATGCTGGAGTACCTACAGGGGCTATGCCTGACGCACCTATAGCAGGACACTGGTTTCATAATCAGTTTGTCATGTTAGTGGAAAATGCTTACCCAGCTATTCCGCCTGCTGATAATACTGCACCGAATGCTCCTAATGGATTAACTGCTATCGCAGATGACGGTGTTATAGGTCTGAGTTGGAGTAGTGTAATCGGAGCAGATAGTTATAATCTCAAACGTTCAGCAACTTCAGGAGGTCCTTATACAACGATCGGAAACAATCTTACAAATACAAATTACTCAGATACAGGACTAACGAATGGATCAACGTATTATTATGTAGTCAGCGCAGTAAATGATATCGGGGAATCAGCAAATTCTAGTGAAGTTTCAGCTATTCCTAACCCACCGCCAGCACCAGGCAGCTTTACCTTAACGGCTGAAGCAGGAAATGGAAATGTGGACTTAAGCTGGACTATATCTTCTAATGCGATTAGTTATGATGTGAAACGGAGTGAAACTCAAAGCGGTCCGTTCACTTCAATCGCATCAGCTTTAACAGCGAATACCTATAATGATACGAATGTTGTAAACGGCACAACGTACTATTATGTCATTACTGCAAATAACAGCTCTGGCAGTACCGATTCCAATACTGTTTCAGCAGCTCCACAACTTCCACTTCCAGGTAGTTTCACTTTAAATACACAAGCCAGTAATGAAACGGTAAATCTTTCTTGGTCTGTTTCTTCATTCGCAGATAGTTATTCCGTTGGTCGATCTACATCAAGTAATGGCAGTTATACAACCATAGCCACTGGATTAACATCGACAGCCTACAGTGATACTGGCTTAACGAATGGCACAACGTATTATTATGTTGTGACTGCTGAGAATGGATCAGGAACAACAGATTCGAACACAGTCAGTGCAACGCCTCAACTTCCAAGTGATCTTAAACTCCAATACAAAGCAGCGGATACTAATGCTGCAGATAATCAATTTAAACCTCACTTTAATATGGTGAACACAGGCAATAGTTCCGTACCTCTAAGCGAGTTGACGATTCGTTATTATTACACTGCGGATGGCAACCAATCCTTTGAATTCCATTGTGATTATGCTGTTGTAGGCTGTGGGAATGTAAGCGGAGCCCATGTACAAATGAGCAATCCAGCAGAAAATGCGGATCATTATTTAGAAATTAGTTTTTCAGCAGGAGCTGGAAACTTAGCTGCTGGAGGACAAAGCGGAGAAATTCAAGCGCGAAACAATAAATCAGACTGGAGCAATTTGAACGAATTGAATGATTATTCCTATAACGGGAACCTTACGGACTTTACAGAATGGAATCAAGTAACATTGTACCAAAATGGTGCGCTCATATCAGGGGTAGAACCTGGTGGTGGAAATCCGACCCCTCCAGCAGCACCATCGGGTTTGACGGCTAGTGCAGGAGATGGTCAAGTTGATTTAAGTTGGAGTTCAGTCAGTGGAGCAGACAGCTATAACGTGAAACGTTCAACCAGTGCAGGTGGAACCTATACAACAGTAGCAACAGGAGTAACCTCTACTAATTATACAAATGCAGGATTAACAAACGGAACCACCTATTATTATGTGGTGAGTGCGCAAAATACAGCGGGTGAGAGTGCAAACTCAACAGAAGCAAGTGCGACACCGCAAAGTAGTGTCACCATTCCTGGAAGCCCAACCGGATTAACAGCTAGTGCAGGAGATGGTCAAGTTGATTTAAGCTGGAGTTCAGTCAGTGGAGCAGACAGCTATAACGTAAAACGTTCAACCAGTGCAGGTGGAACCTATACAACAGTAGCAACAGGAGTAACCTCTACTAATTATACAAATGCAGGACTAACAAACGGAACCACCTATTATTATGTGGTGAGTGCGCAAAATACAGCGGGTGAGAGTGCAAACTCAACAGAAGCAAGTGCCACACCGCAAAGTAGTGTCACCATTCCTGGGAGCCCAACCGGATTAACAGCTAGTGCAGGAGATGGTCAAGTTGATTTAAGCTGGAGTTCGGTCAGTGGAGCTGATAGTTATAACGTGAAACGTTCAACCAGTGCAGGTGGAACCTATACAACAGTAGCAACAGGAGTAACCTCTACTAATTATACAAATGCAGGATTAACAAACGGAACCACCTACTATTATGTGGTGAGTGCGCAAAATACAGCGGGTGAGAGTGCAAACTCAACAGAAGCAAGTGCAACGCCATCAGGAGGGGGTACAGCTAGTGATCTAGTTGTGCAGTACAAAGCAGCGGATACTAATGCAACAAACAATCAGTTTAAACCACATTTTAATATTGTAAATAATGGAAATGCAGATGTAGCATTAAATGAGTTAACAATCCGTTACTACTACACGATTGATAGTAACCAAGCACAGCAGTTCCATTGTGATTATGCTGTTGTAGGCTGTGGGAATATCAACGGAACCCATGTAGCTATGAGTCAGTCTACGGCAGATGCTGATCACTATATAGAAGTGAGCTTTACTGCGGGGGCAGGAACGTTAGCTGCTGGAGGGCAAAGCGGTGAAATTCAAACGAGGAACAATAAAACAAACTGGAGCAACTATAATGAAAACAATGATTACTCGTTTAATGCCAGCATGACTGCATTTACGGATTGGAATAAAGTAACGCTGCATCAGAACGGACAATTAGTGTGGGGTATTGAACCTTAAATTAGGATTTTAATTCAAGGGCACTCAGTATGATCTGAGTGCCTCTTATAAAGGAAAAATGGAGGTATAGAAAAATGATAAAGTTCACTCACTCAAAATTAAAACTTTACTTTCTCATCTTCATATTATTATTTACACCCATTTCAAATGTTTTGATTGTTGATGAAGCGGCTGCGGCTCCGTCTTCATTTAATTATGCGGAAGTATTACAAAAATCTATATTGTTTTATGAAGCACAGAGATCTGGAGATTTACCAGAAAACAATCGTGTTAACTGGCGTGGTGATTCAGGATTAGAGGATGGATCTGATGTTGGTTTGGATTTAACAGGTGGGTGGTATGATGCAGGAGATCATGTGAAATTCGGATTTCCAATGGCAGCTTCGACAACAATGTTAGCATGGTCTGTATATGAATATCGAGAGGCGTATGAACAGACAAATCAATTAGATGAAATATTAGATAATATCAAATGGGTAACGGATTATTTTATAAAAGCACACCCAGAGCCGAATGTGTTATATGGTCAGGTAGGGAATGGAGGTTTAGATCACGCTTATTGGGGACCTGCTGAAACGATGCAAATGGCACGACCAGCTTATAAGATTGATGCTTCCTGTCCTGGGTCAGATTTAGCGGGTGAAACAGCAGCGGCCATGGCAGCAGCATCAATCATTTTTAAACCGACAGATCCAGATTATGCAGCTACTTTATTAACGCATGCAGAACAATTATTTAACTTTGCAGATCAGTATAGAGGTGTATATTCAGACTGTATACAAGATGCACAAGGATATTATAATTCATGGAGTGGATACGCAGATGAGTTGACTTGGATGGGCATATGGATGTACTTAGCCACCAACGACGAATACTATTTAACTTATGCAGAGAACTCAACAGCAGATTGGGGAAAGGAAAATCATGGGAATAGCCCTTACTGGAGTTATAAATGGGGTCAAGCTTGGGATGACAAACATTATGGAGCGCAGCTTTTATTAGCAAAAATCACAGATAAACCTATTTATAAAGAATCAACAGAAAGAAATTTAGATTTTTGGACAACAGGGGTACCTGAAACAGGAGAACAAATTACGTATACGCCAGGAGGATTAGCTTGGCTTGATCAATGGGGTGCCCTTCGCTATTCGGCGAATAATGCCTTTTTGGCTTTTGTATATTCGGACTGGTTAATGAATACAGATGCAGTAAAAGCTCAAAAATATCAAGATTTTGCAGTCAGTCAAGTCACTTATATGTTAGGAGACAATCCAGATAATAGAAGTTACGTAATTGGATTTGGAAATAATCCTCCTATCAATGCACATCATCGTGGTGCACATAGCTCGTATGAAGGGAGTATACAACGTCCTGTCGATAATCGCCATATACTTGTAGGTGCATTAGTAGGAGGACCAGGTAACAATGATTTATATGAAGATAATCGAGAGAATTATGTGAATAATGAAGTAGCTACAGATTATAATGCTGGATTTACAGGTGCAATTGCAAAAATGTATTTGTTGTACGGTGGAACTCCTTTAGATAATTTCCCTCAGCCACAATTACCGACTGAAGATCAATTATTTGTGGAAGCAAGTTATAGATCCTACACACCAAATTCAATGCAGGTTATTTCACATATTAATAATAGATCTGGCTGGCCTTCAATAGTAGGTAACCAGCTTTCCTTTAAGTATTTTATAGATATTTCGGAGGTAGTTGATGCTGGTTATGATGTGAGTGATGTGACTGTTGAATTAGGCACAAATGGTGGTGCAGTGATTTCTCCGTTAATACAGTGGGAAGACAATGTATATTACGTAACCATTGATTTTACTGGAACAGAAATCTATCCTGGAGACATTAATCAATATAGAAAATCAGCCTACTTCAGCTTTGAAGTACCTGATGGAGTAGTGTGGGACCCGTCTAATGATTGGTCATATCAAAGTTTATCAAATGGTGCTGAAGAAAAAACTATTTATATTCCTGTTTATAATGCTGGTGTATTAGTTGGTGGTCAAGAACCTAGTGGAGGTGTAATACTCCCTCCAACTATACCTACAGGATTGACTGCTAACGCAGATGATGGTGTTATAGGTCTGAGTTGGAGTAGTGTAATCGGAGCAGATAGTTATAATCTCAAACGTTCAGCAACTTCAGGAGGTCCTTATACAACGATCGGAAACAATCTTACAAATACAAATTACTCAGATACAGGACTAACGAATGGATCAACGTATTATTATGTAGTCAGTGCAGTAAATGATACCGGGGAATCAGCAAATTCTAGTGAAGTTTCAGCTATTCCTAACCCACCGCCAGCACCAGGCAGCTTTACCTTAACGGCAGAAGCAGGAAATGGGAATGTGGACTTAAGCTGGACTATATCTTCTAATGCGATTAGTTATGATGTGAAACGGAGTGAAACTCAAAGCGGTCCATTCACTTCAATTGCATCAGCTTTAACAGCGAATACCTATAATGATACGAATGTTGTAAATGGCACAACGTACTATTATGTCATTACTGCAAATAACAGCTCTGGCAGTACCGATTCCAATACTGTTTCAGCAGCTCCACAGCTTCCACTTCCAGGTAGTTTCACTTTAAATACACAAGCCAGTAATGAAACGGTAAATCTTTCTTGGTCTGTTTCTTCATTCGCAGATAGTTATTCCGTTGGTCGATCTACATCAAGTAATGGTAGTTATACAACCATAGCCACTGGATTAACATCGACAGCCTATAGTGATACTGGCTTAACGAATGGTATAACGTATTATTATGTTGTGACTGCTGAGAATGGATCAGGAACAACAGATTCGAATACAGTCAGTGCAACCCCTCAACTTCCAAGTGATCTTAAACTCCAATACAAAGCAGCGGATACTAATGCTACAGATAATCAATTTAAGCCTCACTTTAATATGGTGAACACAGGCAATAGTTCCGTACCTCTAAGCGAGTTGACGATTCGTTATTATTACACTGCGGATGGCAGCCAATCCTTTGAATTCCATTGTGATTATGCTGTTGTAGGCTGTGGGAATGTAAGCGGAGCCCATGTACAAATGAGCAATCCAGCAGAAAATGCGGATCATTATTTAGAAATTAGTTTTTCAGCAGGAGCTGGAAACTTAGCTGCTGGAGGACAAAGCGGAGAAATTCAAGCGCGAAACAATAAATCAGACTGGAGCAATTTGAACGAATTGAATGATTATTCCTATAACGGGAACCTTACGGACTTTACAGAATGGAATCAAGTAACATTGTACCAAAATGGTGCGCTCATATCAGGGGTAGAACCTGGTGGATCAGGTGGTGGAAATCCGACCCCTCCAGCAGCACCAACGGGTTTGACAGCTAGTGCAGGAGCTGGTCAAGTTGATTTAAGCTGGAGTGGAGTCAGCGGAGCAGACAGCTATAACGTGAAACGCTCAACCAGTGCAGGTGGAACCTATACAACAGTAGCAACAGGAGTAACCTCTACTAATTATACAAATGCAGGACTAACAAACGGAACCACCTATTATTATGTGGTGAGTGCGCAAAATACAGCGGGTGAGAGTGCCGACTCAACAGAAGCAAGTGCGACACCGCAAAGTAGTGTCACCATTCCTGGAAGCCCAACCGGATTAACAGCTAGTGCAGGAGATGGTCAAGTTGAT
The DNA here is from genome assembly GCF_040100845.1 of Chengkuizengella sp. SCS-71B. NCBI lineage: Bacteria > Bacillati > Bacillota > Bacilli > Caryophanales > Paenibacillaceae > Chengkuizengella > Chengkuizengella sp. SCS-71B. The sequence continues at coordinate 1,328,942 of NZ_JAZHSH010000001.1, forward strand.
TTAAGCTGGAGTTCAGTCAGTGGAGCAGACAGCTATAACGTAAAACGTTCAACCAGTGCAGGTGGAACCTATACAACAGTAGCAACAGGAGTAACCTCTACTAATTATACAAATGCAGGACTAACAAACGGAACCACCTATTATTATGTGGTGAGTGCGCAAAATACAGCGGGTGAGAGTGCCGACTCAACAGAAGCAAGTGCCACACCGCAAAGTAGTGTCACCATTCCTGGGAGCCCAACCGGATTAACAGCTAGTGCAGGAAATGGTCAAGTTGATTTAAGCTGGAGTTCAGTCAGTGGAGCAGACAGCTATAACGTGAAACGTTCAACTAGTGCAGGTGGAACCTATACAACAGTAGCAACAGGAATAACCTCTACTAATTATACAAATGCAGGATTAACAAACGGAACCACCTATTATTATGTGGTGAGTGCGCAAAATACAGCGGGTGAGAGTGCAAACTCAACAGAAGCAAGTGCAACGCCGCAAAGTAGTGTCACCATTCCTGGAAGTCCAACAGGATTAACAGCTAGTGCAGGAGATGGTCAAGTTGATTTAAGCTGGAGTGGAGTGAGTGGAGCAGACAGTTATAACGTGAAACGTTCAACCAGTGCAGGTGGAACCTATACAACAGTAGCAACAGGAATAACCTCTATTAATTTTACAAATGCAGGATTAACAAACGGAACCACCTACTATTATGTGGTGAGTGCGCAAAATACAGCGGGTGAGAGTGCAAACTCAACAGAAGCAAGTGCCACACCATCAGGAGGGGGTACAGCTAGTGATCTAGTTGTGCAGTACAAAGCAGCGGATACTAATGCAACAGACAATCAGTTTAAACCACATTTTAATATTGTAAATAATGGAAATACAGATGTAGCATTAAATGAGTTAACAATCCGTTACTACTACACGATTGATGGTAACCAAACACAGCAGTTCCATTGTGATTATGCTGTTGTAGGCTGTGGGAATGTCAACGGAACCCATGTAGCTATGAGTCAGTCTACGGCAGATGCTGATCACTATATAGAGTTGAACTTTACTGCGGGGGCAGGTACGTTAGCTGCTGGAGGACAAAGCGGTGAAATTCAAACGAGAAACAATAAAACAAACTGGAGCAACTATAATGAAAACAATGATTACTCGTTTAATGCCAGCATGACTGCATTTACGGATTGGAATAAAGTAACGTTGCATCAGAACGGACAATTAGTGTGGGGAAGTGAGCCAACTGGTTCAGGTAATGGAGGAGAGCCGGATGTACCTGGCGCATTTAGTTTATCTACCCCTACCAATGGAGCGAACAATATTAGTTTGACACCAACTTTTAGCTGGGGTTCTTCAACTGATGTTAGCTTTTATACATTGGAAGTAGCTGATAATATAAGTTACAATAACCCAGTTATTAGTGTAAATAACTTAACTCAAAACAATTATGTATCAGAGGTTACGTTAGCAGAGAATACAACTTACTATTGGAGGGTTATTGCTCAAAACGATCAAGGTACGACAGAGGCGACAAATAATAATATATCTTTCACAACACGAGAGAATATTCTACCCTCAGGTTTTGTCAGCACAAGTGGAACAGAGTTTATGTTAGACGGAAAACCGTTCTACTATGCTGGTACTAACAATTATTATTTGATGTATAAATCTAATAAAATGATTGATGATGTATTAGAGGACGCTAATAATATGGGACTAAAAGTCATACGTACATGGGGATTTATGGATGGTAACGGTCAAGAAGGAATAGTAATGCAACCTGAACTAGGTGTGTACAATGAAGATGGTTTTGATCGTTTTGATTATGCTGTATATAAGGCAAAGGAGCTAAATATAAAATTGATCGTACCTCTTGTTAATTATTGGTCCGATTTCGGTGGTATGGAGCAGTATCAGCAGTGGTTAGGCTTATCTAATAAAACTGATTTTTATACAAATCCAGATGCTATCACGGCTTATAAAAACTATATATCTCACTTTTTGAATCGAGTTAACCCGTACACAGGAGTGAAGTATATAAATGAACCGACGATCATGGCCTGGGAGTTAGGCAATGAACCTCGAAATCCTGATGATAAATCAGGTGATACATTAGTAAATTGGGCAGATGAGATAAGTACTTTTATTAAATCGATTGATTCTAACCATTTGGTAGCAACAGGAGACGAAGGTTTTTATAATGATCCTAATTCTTCAGATTATACTAGAAGTGGTTACGAAGGTGTAGATTGGGAGCGATTAACTGCACTTCCTAACATTGATTATGGAACGGTACATATGTATCCGGATCACTGGGGAACGGCAGGAAATGCTGAAGAATGGGGAAACATTTGGATTTCAGACCATATTCAAGATGCACATGAAATTGGAAAACCCGTTATTTTTGAAGAATTTGGGTTAACTAATGAAGGTACTCGAGATACCATCTATGAATCTTGGCTGAACACTATCTATGCTGAGGGAGGTAATGGAAGTAACTTTTGGATATTAACAGGAATTCAAGACGATGATAGCTTGTATCCAAATTATGATGGCTTTCGAGTGGTATTCCCTAGTGATACTGCTACTTTATTTTCTAATCATGCAGCTTTAATGAACGAGAAATCAGAGCAAGAAGATCAGCCGGGAATAACAACTACTTTTGAGACCAACACGATTGAAGGCTGGGAGCCAAGAATGGGTGTTGAGACTCTAAATGTTACTTCTGATGATGCTAAGAATGGCACATATAGCTTACTCATTACTGATAGGCAAGATCCGTTTGGTGGTGCTAAATTAAATGTGCTTGAGAAAATGGATACAGGATCAAATTATAATGTGTCAGTGTGGGTGAAACTTGCACCAAATGAAAACACTTCAAATATTAGAGTTAGTTTGGAACGAAGTTATCAAGGTTCCACCAATTATTATACAATTGTAGGTAATACTACAGTAACAAACAATGGATGGGTGCTGCTTGAAGCAGAATATACTATGCAGAATGAGGCTGATTCATTATTTATATACGTTGAATCTGATAGCGGTTTAGCTTCCTTTTATATCGATGATTTTGAATTAAGTTATATCCCATCATTGCCGCCATTACCGATTGAACAGGATATTCCTTCATTACATGAGGTTCTGCAAGATGATTTCCTTATGGGAGCAGCGATTGAACCATATCAAACACAAGGTTTGCATAGTGAGTTGCTGCAAAAACATTTCAAAACGATTACAGCTGAAAATGTTATGAAACCAAATTCGATGCAACCTACAGAAGGGAATTTTAATTTTACAGAAGCAGATATCCTTATTGATTATGCTAAAGAAAATGAAATGTTAGTCAGAGGACATACATTAATTTGGCACAATCAAACAGCTGATTGGTTTTTCAAGGACGCAGAAGGCAACGATATGGAACCAACACCTGAGAATAAACAATTATTGTTAGAACGTTTAGAAACACATGTTCGTACAGTGGTTGAACACTTTAAGGGTGATGTATTTGCTTGGGATGTAGTGAATGAAGTTATTGATCCAGGTCAGCCAAATGGATTGCGCAACAGTAAATGGTATCAAATCACCGGAACAGATTATATTAAACGTGCTTTTGAGGTTGCTCATGAAACAGATCCTAACGCTAAATTGTATATTAACGACTACAGCACAACAAATCCAACCAAACGTCAGTACTTGTACGAACTCGTGACTGAATTGATCAATGAAGGAGTACCTATTGATGGTGTAGGACATCAACTTCACGTTAATATAGAGTATCCCTCACCTTCACTTATTGAAGATACGATTGTTTTGTTCTCAAGCTTGGGAATGGATAATCAAATTACTGAACTGGATATGAGCATATATAATAATAATACAGATCAGTATGAGGTAGTTCCTGAGGAAGTAATCATAAATCAGGGGTACCGATATAAAGAAATATTTGACGTATTTAAAAAACATAGTGACGATATTAGCAGTGTAACTACCTGGGGACTTGCAGATGATCATACGTGGTTAAGTACATTTCCAATCACACGTATTAATTTACCTCTTCTGTTTGATAAACAGTTGCAATCAAAACCTGCTTATTGGGGTATTGTTGATCCTTCTAAATTACCTGTTTTGGATTAGATTCAATTAATAAGTCTATCTACGTTTATATTGGTTCCTTTTTAGATAGAGTTGAAGGAAATCTATGGGAAAGTGTATGAATTAAATAAAATTATATTTAGCTTCTTGAGATTTACTTGTAATTCTTAAAAATTAGATTAATTATTGGCGCCCAACTCATGGGCGCTTTTTTTAAAATAAAAGAATAGCAAATGAGCTGATTTTTGGATTGGATAAAAAGTAGTAGAATAGGATTAAAGATTTATCATAAATCTTATTTCCTTTTTCGAGTGTCAGTAAAGTTTGAGAATAATAATTTAATATAAGGTGGTTTAATAATGAAGTGTCATTTAAACAATATATCAGTTCATTATGAAGTTTATGGAACAGGAAAACCAATCATTATGCTTCACGGATATTCATTAGACTCACAGGTCATGAAAGGGTGTATGGAACCTATTTTTAAGGATCATACCAATGAGTACCAAAGAATTTATTTAGATTTTCCTGGTATGGGTCGATCAGAAGCAAAGGACTGGATCAAAAATTCAGATCAGATGTTAGAGATTGTACTAGAGTTTATTGATGAAGTTATACCTAATCAAAACTTTCTAATAATTGGGGAGTCCTATGGAGGTTACATATCTAGAGGAGTATTGAAAAAGAGAACAACTATGATAGATGGAATGCTGCTCATCTGTCCAATGATTATCCCTGATAAAGACAGAAGGGATTTACCGGAACATAGAGTAATATATAAAAATGAGAAATTCTTAGAGAAATTTAAAATGGATAAAGATTTAGAAGAGTTCCAAACTTTAGCTGTAGTACAGGATACTTATTATTTTGAAAGATTTAAGAATGAGATTTTATCAGGAGCTTACCTGGCAAATGCACAGTTTATTGAAAGACTAAAAAATGAAGGATATGGATTTTCATTTGAAGTAGATCAATTGCCTGAGCCTTATGAAAAACCTGTCTTATTTTTATTAGGAAAGCAAGATTCTTTTACTGGATACCGAGATGCATTTGGATTAATGGAAAATTACACAAGAGGTAGTTTTGTCGTATTAGATCGTGCTGGTCACGGTTTACAAATCGAACAAAGTAAATTATTCAACTCATTGGTAGAAGAATGGCTCATTAGAGTAAATGAAGGTTAAAAATTTTAAAATAGTAAATTGGTGCGAAAGTATATTAATATGATATTAGACTACAATGAAATTGTACAGAATACTAAATCAAAGGGGTGGGCTTATGAAACCAACAAAGTTACCAAAGGAACAAAAGGATCAGATGATAGCAAACATTCAGCACTATTTTTCTATAGAACGGTCAGAGGAGATAGGGAATCTAGCTGCAGAAAATTTTCTTGATTTTATTATGAAAGAACTAGGACCCTACATATATAATCAAGCTATTAGTGATGCAAGAATGTTAATAAATGAAAAGATGGTGCATATAGAAGATGACCTATATTCCTTAGAAAAGCAACAGAGATAATCTTTTATTAGATTAAATCGAACTCGTATCTAATGTGAAATGTATGTATAGAACAACTAGGAGGAAGATATGAAATCCTATTTAGTAAATATAATGAAACCGTTCGACCTCACTGATAATTTAGAAAAAGATGTCATTCAACTTCTACAAATTCATGATAAACACATTATTGCTGATCACTCTATTAGAGTGGCTGCTGAAGCAAAAAAACTAGCACGCCAATTTAATGTGAACCCTGATGCAGCTGAGATAGCAGGATTATTACATGACATTAGTGGTATTTTTCCAAATCATAAACGAATAGAAGTGGCTAAACAATTAAGTATTGATATTTTACCAGAGGAAGAAAAGTTTCCGCTAATCATTCATCAGAAAATATCAAAGGTTATGGCAAGAGAAGTTTTTGGAATCGATGATCCAATTATTTTGGATGCTATTGGCTGTCATACTACGTTATGTGCTAACTCGACAACTTTGGATAAAGTACTATTTGTTGCTGATAAAATTGAATGGGATCAAACTGGAACACCACCGTATATCCAACATCTTTTAACCCAAATGGAGAAATCACTAGAACATGCTGCATTTTCATATATTACATATTTGTGGGATCAAAGAGATTCACTAAAGGTTGTTCACCCTTGGTTAGCCGATGCTTATTTTGAGTTGAAAGAAATTACTCAGAAATCATCGTGATCGTTTGTTTTCTTTTTTTTATGAAAAGGAGATCTTCTGTTTTTTGAAGTAACTCTAATTTCAATTATAATGGCAAGAACAAAAAATAATAATGCAAGTATAAACAAATAAAATAAGTATTCCATAATTACTCCTTATATTGAAAAAAATTCTATAAACACAGTGTAACTTGAAATTAATTCAAAATCAAGTGTTTATTTGAATTTTTTTCAACTTTATTTTGAAGTTTATACAATTCCTTTATACTTAAGTTCAGAGGTGATCTATCAATGACTTTCGGTGCTAGATTAAAAAAAGCACGTAAAAATAAACAATTGATTCAAAGTCAAGTTGCAGAACGATTAGGGATAGATTTTACGACAATCTCAAAGTATGAGAACGATAAATCTGAACCGGATAATGAAATATTGCAAAAAATAGCAGACCTATATGAGGTTTCCATTGATTGGCTTCTTACAGGAGAAACAAATACAAAAGGAAATTTGGATAATAAAATTTATTTTAACGGTGAATATGTAAAGTTAACAGATGATGAAGCACAACATTTAAAAGATACACTTGAGATGTACCGGTTGTGGAAAAAAAATAAAACAGAGAAATAACGTTTCTTCAAATGAAACTTCTTATGTTATAGTCCGTAATATTAACAATCTAGTAATTATTGAACATCTAAAAATAGGCAACTATTCATTAGGTGTTTTTTTCATCTATTTGGAGGAATAAACATATACGAAGAATGGAAGTGAACAATGGATCATTTAGAAATATTCAAAGAAGTTGTGACCTCAGAGGAAGAACTAAGGGAAATGCTAGGATACCCTAGTGAAAGAGCCATAAAAAAGGTGGTTTCTAAGCTAGATTCACATTGTCGTCAATATTTAAGATTATCTCCATTTGTTGTATTATCGACTTCAGATGCAAATGGAATATGTGATGTTTCACCACGTGGTGATGCCCCTGGTTTTATTCATATTATAGATGACAAACATATTGTTTTACCTGAACGGCAAGGGAACAAAAGAATGGATTCCATTAAAAATATCTTATCAAATCAACATGTTGGACTTATATTTTTAATACCTGGATTAAAGGAAACACTTAGAATCAATGGGAAGGCGTGTGTGATTAAAGATCAAGAGATGTTGAAACATATGGCAGTAAACGAACAGGTTCCTTTGTTAGGGATTGGTATACAAATAGAAGAATGTTTTGTGCATTGTGGTAAATCACTTATTAGGTCTCAGTTATGGGACCAGAAAACATGGACTGACAAAAAGAATCTGCCGTCTATACCACATATGATGGCTGATCACGTCAATGTCAGCAACATATCTCCTAAAGTTATAGAGGAATCTCTTCAAGAGAGTTATACAAAACGACTTTATTAAAGTATTTATTTATGATTATTATTGACATTAGAGTAGGGATTGTAGTACTATGATAAACCCCCAAATATAAAGGAGGTTTAGTTTAATAATGAATGATTATCAAATGAATTTTACTACTAATAGGTTAATCTTAAAAATAATAGATGAATCCTATGCCGAAAAGGTAGTAGAGTACCTAAATAAAAACAAAGAGTTTTTAACTCCTTGGAGCCCTCTAGTGAATGAAGAATTTTATACAGTTCAGTTTCAATCTCGAAAACTAAAAGAAGACCTTACAAACATAAAAGATAAATCTATGTTAAAAGTATGGATTTTTAAAAAAGAAGATGATACAGAGGAAATCATAGGCTCAATCTCATTAAATAATATTGTTCGGGGTGTTTTTCAATCGTGTCATATGGGTTATCAATTGAGTCAACAAGAGATAAATCAAGGTTACATAACAGAAGCCATTAACAAAGTGATCGAGTATGCTTTTAACGAATTACAATTACATCGGATTGAAGCTAACATTATGCCTCGAAATAAAGCATCATTAAGAGCAGTTGAGAAACTGGGATTTGAATCAGAAGGTTTAGCTAAGAAATATTTGAAGATTAATGGGAAATGGGAAGATCATATTCATATGGTAATATTAAACGAAGAGATGGAGTGATCAAGTGGATAATAAAAAAAGATTTTCAAACAGAGTTGAAAATTATGTGAAATACCGACCTAGTTATCCCAAAAAAACAATAGATTTTTTGTATAATGAACTGGGATTTAAGCAAAACTCAATTATAGCAGATGTTGGTTCTGGAACAGGGATTTTTTCGAATCTACTTTTAGATAGAGAATCTAATGTGTTATCTGTTGAACCTAATCAGGAAATGAGAGAGGCAGCAGAGAACTTGTTAGTAAGCTACGAAAACTATATTTCCATAAATGGATCAGCAGAAAATACTACATTACCAGATAAATCAGTTGATTTCATAGTATCTGCACAAGCTTTCCATTGGTTTGATTTGCAAAAAACGAAACAAGAATTTGAAAGAATATTAAAACCAAATGGAAAAGTCTTTTTAATATGGAACAATCGTTTAACTGAAGAAAGTGAATTTTCAGTAGCGTACGAACGCATTTTGAAAAAATATGCAAATGATTACAATGAAGTGAATCATCAAAATATAGGGCATCGTGAATTAAATTCTTTTTTCAATAACGAAGGGTATAAAACATTCACATGTCCAAATTATCAGGTATTTAATTTTGAACAATTAAAGGGCAGGCTCTTGTCGTCTTCTTATTCACCAGTCCCAGGAGAAGATAACTACGAAATTATTATGGTTCAATTACGAGATGTCTTTAATTTATACAATCAAAATGGACAAGTAACTTTTCATTATAATACGGAAGTTTATTATGGTGGTGTCTAAAATTCTTCAATTAAGAACACAAAAAAAGCGGATAAAGGATATATCGTAGTATACCCTTCATCCGCTGTTATATTCTTATCTCACAAGTGATTATTCAGTTTTGCTTGTATCTACAATACGTCCTTCAACTTGTGGATTGATGCTGTCTTGAGCCATAAAGTACTCTTCAACTACAGAGTATATCGTTAATCCTGTGTTGAAAGAATCATTATCTTCAAACATTGCGTATCCATCTCCACCAACTGCAACAAAATCATTTGTAGCAAGCTTGTACGTTTTTGTTACATCAATATCTTCTCCGGCTACTTTTACATTTATTACACGTTCGCCAGCAGGTTTACTTGAATCATAAGTGAATGACATACCACTGATTTGTGGGAATTGTCCTTTTTGATCTTCAACCGCACTTACACCATGTTCTAAAGCAGCAACAAGCTCTTCACCTGTAACATCTAATACAGCTAATGTGTTAGGGAAAGGGAGAAGTGTATTTAAATCTAATTTAGTAATTTCTCCAGCTGATAGCTGAGTACGAATTCCGCCAGCGTTCATAATTGCAACATCAGCTTCATAACCAGCAATGGATTGTGTTTTTTCAACTAAAATATCAGTAATTAAGTTTCCGATATTTGTTTCACCAGCTCTTATCAAAGCTCGATCTCCATCTAAATCTACTTCTGAATTCGTAATCACTACATTCATGATTTCTTTGATATCTTCAGTAACTTTTGTAACCATTTGCGCAATTTCTGGATCTGCTTCAACTGTTGCATCATATTCTTTTAAACCGCCGCTAAAAGCAACAAGTTCATCATTGTAATAGTATAAATCAGCTCTACCTAAAGATTTTCCATATTCCCAATCTTGAACGATATATGTGCCATTTACAAGCTCAGGAGTTTCAATAGGTGTATGTGAATGTCCACCAATAATTAAGTCTATGCCGTCTACTGCTTCAGCAATTTCTCTATCTACTTCTAGACCCACGTGAGAGACTGCAATGACATGATCCACTTTTTCTTTTAATTGTGGCACCATTTCTTTTGCAACTTCTACAGGTGATTTAAATGTTAGTCCTTCTACATTATCTGGATGAGTGACAACTGGTGTATCTTCAGTTACAAAACCTATAAATGCAAATTTCTTTTCACCAATATCAGCATAGTGGACAGGATCTAGTAATTCAGATCCATCCTCAGTAAATACATTTGAAGAAATAACAGGGTATTCTAATTGTCCCGCTAAGTTTAATAGTTGTTCAAAACCAAAATCAAATTCATGATTTCCTGCTGCCATTGTTTCATAATCTAATTGATTCAAAATTGGAAGAATAGATTCACCTTCTGTTTGGTTAACAAAGATTGTACCTTGGAATGTATCTCCAGCATCAATTAAGAAGAAGTTTTCGCTTTCCGCTCTCCACTCATTAATAATTGTTGCCATTTTTGCATAACCAAATTCTTTGTTATAATCGTCTTCCTCAATGTGACCATGGACGTCATTTGTGTGGCCAATAGTGATTTGTGTCGTTGCTGCTTCACCTAAAGCATCAAAAAACACTTCACGAGTCACTGTATTGCCTTCTTCTAATTCAAGCTCTAATCCAGCAGAATTTCCGATAGCAATAAGTTCAGAACTACTTAATTTTTTGTTAGGGTTTTTTACATCTGTAACAATTCCTTCATCTAATGCCCATTTTAAAGATGCTGATGCCCAATGTTTGATTTTAGGATCCGCTTCTAAATCAGTAACCTCTTGAATTCTTGCAAATAAAGTCACTGCTTCTGCAAGTGATACTTTTTTGTTTAGCCCTATGTTTCCATCTTTATAACCTTGAATGATTTGTTTATCCTTCATCCAGTCCATATGAGGGATAGGTTGTAATGGCTCTGCATTAACACTTCCCATCATTAATGATAAAGATAAAGCACCTGTTACGGCTAAAGTTCCTACTTTTTTAAACATTTCCATTCTCCTTTTTAGTAGATTTATTTTGTATTACAATGGAAATTTGGTTCAAAAAATAACCCCTAAAAAAATCTATAAAAATTATGATTTTTATATTTCCCATGAATATTATAACTCTAAATGGAGAGAATAAAAACATCTAAAATATTGGAAAAATACGTAATGTAGCAAGGTGTGTAAACGCAACCAATCTCCTCTAAAAACGGAAATTAAGGGTAAATTTGACCACCCAAAATGATAGAAAATCGTTTATAAATTAATTTTTAAAAGTTAATTGACAAAAGTAAGTTAGTGATGTATTCTATCTCTATAAGAAATTTGATTAAAATATTAATGAAATTAAAAGGAGGTTGTATTGTTTAATATTATAAAATTTTTTTGTATAATTATCTTTAATTCGAGATAATTGAAAGGTTTGATTTTAGAATGAAAAGTGATCTAAATTTATCTTTAAAACTATTTATTGTTTTATCACGTGCGACTAGAACAATAAGTGATTTAGCGCATCAGGATATACAAAGTTATGGATTAAATCCAACTGAGTTTGCTGTACTTGATCTTTTGTATCACAAAGGTGAACAGCCCCTGCAAAAAATTGGGGAGAAAATATTAATTGCGAGTGGAAGTATAACTTATGTCGTTGATAAATTAGAAGAAAAAGGATATTTAAGTAGAAATCCAAATCCAAAAGATAGAAGAATTATTTATGCAATCATAAGTGAAAAAGGAAAGAAACTCTTTGATGAAATTTTTCCAAAACATGAAAATAAAATTGATGAAATCGTCAATGGTTTATCAGATGAGGAAAAAAAAGAAGCCATTTTTTTGCTAAAAAAATTAGGCATTTATGCAAAACACATAGAGTGAACTCGTTTAAGCTTTGCTTAAACATGGAGAAATCAGATGGAGACTCTACTCCACCTGATTTGAAGATCCCACCTATAGAGGTGGGCGTCTGTAACATGGAAGAAAGTTATACTTCCTTTTTATTAAACAAATATCTCGAATTCGAGATAAATTTTGAAAGGAGAAACATTTTATGAGAGAAAATAGAATTGGGATTGGATTATTAATGATTCGTTTGGTAGTTGGTCTTTTATTCATTGGTCATGGTTCACAAAAATTATTTGGTTTGTTTGGTGGTTATGGTTTACAAGGTACTGGAGGATTTTTTGAATCTATCGGATTATCGCCAGGAACTTCAATGGCATTTATTGCTGGAGCAGGTGAACTAATCGGTGGAATTCTTCTAGTATTAGGTCTTGTAACTCCTATTGCTTCTGCAATGATTTCAGTTATTATGTTAGGTGCCATCGTTAAAGTACATGCTCCAGCAGGAATATGGGCAGATCAAGGTGGTATGGAATATCCATTAGTTCTTATTGCTACAGTAATAGGTATAGCATTCATCGGTTCTGGAAAGTATTCTCTTGACCATCACTTTTTTAAAAAAACGAAGAAGGTGATATCTAATGATTAAAGTTTATCCTAAGGAATCTAGATTCTCACGAGATCATGGTTGGTTACAATCAAACTTTAGTTTTTCGTTTGCAGATTTTTATGATCCAGAAAACTTGCAATTTGGTTCATTACGAGTATTTAATGATGATTTCGTACGTCCGTCTCAAGGTTTTGGCAAACACCCTCATGAAGAAATGGAAATCGTTTCGATTGTCTTGGATGGGGAGTTGAAGCATGAAGACAGTGAAGGAAATTCAGCAGTCACTACTTTTGGTGGCATTCAAAGAATGAGTGCGGGAACAGGGATTTACCACTCTGAATTCAATCCTTCTACTACTAAAGAAGTAAACTTCTTTCAGTTATGGTTTTTGCCAAATAAAAAAGGTGTAACACCGGAATATGAAAAAACAACGTATGAGCCTTCAAAAATGAAAAATAACTTACTTCCAGTAGTTTCTAACCAAGCTTCAGAACATGTGGCTTACATTAATCAAGATGTAACAATTTACATGTCTGACTTGGAAACAGGCAAGGAATTAACACATACACAGGAATCTGGGAGAAAAGTGTTCCTTTTTGTCATTGAAGGGGACGTAACATTAAATAAGGATATTCATTTATCCAAACGAGATTCAGCTCGTTTGACAGATGAGACATCAGTTCTGATTCAAGCAAAATCAGATGCAAGGTTTTTGTTAATAGATTTAGTATAATTGAATAAAAATGATAAGGACAGCAGATGTTTGCTGTCCTCTAGAATTCACTCATCCTTTTTTTGAATAAGCATTATTAATTGTTGTATTTTCTTCCGTTAAGCATTAAATAAGAATAAGTTAATATTAAGCCAAAGATATACATAAAAAATGCAACAAAAGCAGGTGCTAGATGAACTATATCTACATATCCAATCATAAAATGTGTCCCAATAGCTAATGTAAATCCAGGTATACCTGCTAATAAAAGCATCATCCATAACCACCTTGCCCCCTCTTTAAAACCCCACAAGGAAATCATCAACAATAATGTGCCTTCAGTTAATAAAGCCCCACCAAAACCAGCTCGATCATGTGCAATTAAAGGAATGATATTTTCATTTACTTGATTTAATAAAGTAGGGGGTAAACATAAATATTGTAAATCTTCTTTGACGAATACAGATGTTATACCAATTATTGAAATTGAGATACCAGCAATAATAAAAGCAATACTTAAAGAGATAAATAGAAGTTGCCCCCAAAGGCTTTTTCTCCATGCTTGTGAGTTAGTCAGGTTTGAGCAAGCATCAATTTTGTTTATTTTATTTTTATCTTTAAGACCTAGTATGAAAAAAGAGAGTAAAATAACCCACAATAGAGCATGAAGCTTATCAAAGTATCCATAGCCAACAAAAAGAAAAAAACACAAAAATCCAATTACACCAGCTATTACAACTGCTTTCCTAGCCCAATGAACACCATTTTTGATTAAATAAAAGCTCAAACCTCCATATAAAATACTTGATGAGATCATTGTACCTGATAAAGTAATACGATCATGCGCCATAAAAAAAATGAGCCTTTTACTAAAAAAAAGTGTTAGCTGCTCTTTAGACATCCCTAAAAATTTTTCATCATAGGATAAAATAACCTGAGTTAAACCAAGATAAAGTGCAATGATTCCACCAATAAAAATACCTAGTGAAAATAAGAAGAATCCGATCCAGCTTACATTTTTATATAGATATACTTCTTTTTCTTTTTTACGATGATGGATAGGTTGAAAATCATGATTTTGATTTAGTTTATTATATATAATGGCTTCGTTGATTCTTTTAGGTAATCCTGGACCTGAAAAAACCAATCCGCTTTGAATTTGTAAAAAATCTGCTCCGGCTTCCAGATACTCCAGAGCATCAGATGGTTCATATATCCCGCCTGAAGCAAAGATTTTAAAATTAGGAGAAGTGTTTGTACGCAGAAACTTTACAAGCTCTATGTTGCTGTCCTTAATCTCTTTACCAACTTTATATTTTCCATCACTTGAATATATAGCCTCGTCAATGATGAAACCTAAATTACCTATTTGAATAACATTGTTTATTAAAAGTTGTAAGATGTGTTTGCTTATTTGTGGATCGACAGAAAAAAGTATTGGAGTCTTAGTTTGATTTAATAATTGTTTAAACTTAAAGTTATCATTTAAGGATGTATAGCACTCGTTCCGTAAGTTCTTCCTTAGATCTATTACGAAATATGCTGCAAATGAGGATAATGAATTTACTAAGGTTGACAACTCGTTGATTGCTTCGTCTATTGAAGCATCTTTAGAATGTGAAATACGGAAACCTAAAGGTGTTTTTAATGGTTTAAGCTTGTTTAAGCGAGAAAGTGTTTTTGTTAGTCCTATATTTTCATATATACAAGGGTATTCAATGGTTTCTGCTTTTTGATCGCGAGTCATCCCATCATTTGCTGTTTCTGAAAGTAAAGTAATGGGTCCTATTTCTAAATAACCAAAGCCTAAGTTGGATAATGCTTCAGTTCCAATTAATCCTGGATCAATTGTTCCACTAAGACCAATTGGGGATGAAAAGAATGTACCGAACAGATCCTTTTTTAATGAGATGGAAGGGCTCATGTGACCCATGAACTCGATGATCTTGCCACCTATTCCAAAAGGCATTGTGGCTAATCTATTCATTGATTTCAAAGTAAAGTTTCTAGATATTTCAGGTGAAAGCTTGAATAAAAGGGGTTTGAAAATAGTTTGATATGACCAATCGGGCACAATATTTCATCCTTTCCCTTTCATTTCTAAATGATATTGAGTTAATTTTAAATGTTATAGTTTTGTTTGGTTAGTTGAGATAAGGTCTCTCAGGTTTTGTTATTCATAGATAATTTGTTGCAAAGCTTTTTCTAAATTATCATGTTTAAAAGAAAACCCTTTGTTCAAAAATCGTTTAGGCATACATCTACGACCAGTTAGTGCAAGTTCTGGAGCTGTTTTCATAATAAAAAATGAACCAAATTTAACAATTAGAGCTGGAACGGTCGGAGTCCATCCTTTCCCTAATACTTTTCTTAAGGTTTTCATAAATTCTTTATTTGTGACAGGATTAGGTCCAGTCACATTATATACTCCAGAGTATTGATTGCTTTCAATAGCATTTAAGAACATCTCATTTAGATCATCAAGGTGAATCCAGCTTATATATTGTTTACCTGAGCCTATCGTTCCACCTAGGTTTAATTTCGTTAAGTTAATGAGAGGTTCTAATGCACCTCCATCTTTTCCTAGAGCGAATCCAATACGAAAACAAGCTTGACGAGTTTTTTCATGATTCATTTCAAAAAAAGTCTCTTCCCATTTTTCACAAACCTCAACTGAAAATCCAGTACCATGAGTCCCATTCTCATCACATTCATTTACCGTATCTCCATAAATAGCTAAAGAAGCTGCTTGTATAAATACATCGGGAGGATTACTACATTTTTTAATACTTTTATGCAATACTTTTACAGAGTTAATTCTAGAAGATAATATACTCTCTTTATTTTTTTTAGTATAAATACAGTCCACACTTTTCCCTGTGAAATTGATAATTGCGTAACTTCCTTCAATCTCTTTTTGCCAATCCCCTAGAGTTTGACTATCCCAATGAATATATCTAATATGATCTTTAGTTGATGAAGGCTGTCTAGTTAAAATAACAACTTCATAACCTTTCATAACTAGATAGTCAGCTAATGAAGTTCCTAAAAAACCAGAGCCACCAGGTAGTATTATTTTACGACTCATTGATCTCACCCCTTATGCTACTATTCTAGAAATTTTTCTCTATGTTCCTTACTTGGAATCAAACACTGTTCACTCTTGCCAAACCATCGATATCTATTTTTTGCAATAATATCATACACAACATCTCTTATTGATTTTGGTATAAGGATGAAAGCAAAAAGGATAGGCCATAATTTTTTTAATAGTAAACATAAACGAAGCGCTGCAGTTGATTTAGTATAGGCTTTGTTTCCTTGAATAAGGACAATTGTGCTTATTTCTTTTGTGTTTAAGTTATACTGCTTAAGAAACTTTTGACCAGCATTGGATTGCAATGAAGCGAATTTTATGTTCCCTCTTAAATCTCTTGGAAGAATAAATTGAACAACACCGTTACATAAATTGCAAACACCATCAAAAAGTAAAATAGATGTTTTATTCATTGTAATTAGCTCCTTACTGTTCTAAGTATAACTTGAACGTATTGATTTTGATTAGTTCTAAATTTTATAGTACTTTGCTAAAGTAAAAAACTAATGGAATAGATATTCAGAAAAATATGGTAAAATATTGTTAGTTGGATATCGCAGACCCTTACTCAAAATATCATAACAAAGAAGCTTATACCAACTCATTCCATCAAATGGGTAACTTTTTAAAAAGGGGAAATTAAAAATGACTATTGAATTAATAGCTATGTCTGCAGTTCATTATGAAAAATTTATCTCACATAGTATAGATCATTTTGCTAATGAAAAAGTTAAAGCGGGTACATGGTCTCAGGAGGAGGCACTGAATAAATCAAAAGAGACTTTTGAGCGTTTATTACCTCAAGGGTTAAATACAAATCTACACCATTTACTTTCTATCGTAAATGAAGAGAAAACGATAGGGTGGCTATGGTATTTTTTTGATGATTCAAAGTTACAAAAAGAAGCTTTTATATACGAATTTTACTTAGATGAAGAACATAGAGGGAAGGGCTACGGAAAAGACTCTCTCATAGCATTGGAAAAGATGTCAAAAGAAAAAGGAATTGAAAAGATATCTCTCCATGTTTTTGCTCACAACGAACGTGCGATTAACCTATATAAAAAAATGAATTATGAACCTACGGATATTAGCATGTCTAAAAAAATTTAGTAACATTATTATTTCGTAAATTTTTCTTCTTTATAAACGATTACTGTTTAAAACGATTACATTAAAAGCTGACAACTATTAAGAAAAAGGGAGAGGAATCGTTACAATTTAAGGGGAGAATTTTACATACCCAATTACTATTCAAGTTGATGGAAAAATACGGTATCAAGTTTCTTAATTCTAATATTCAGAACTATAAGCTTTTGGATGACTTTGGTTGCGAGTCTATAGTCCCTTTCTTTTCACTTTTTTAACGGCTTCCTTGCTGCTTTTTACACCTAGCTTTTTTAAAATTTTATTGACTTGGTTCTTTAATGTACTTTCTGATTTATATAATTTTTTTCCGATTTCCGTTTGTGTCATGCCTTTTTCGATATGCTCGAATACTTCTTTTTCGGCAGGTGTTAGTTTTTGAAGCTGTTCTTCTCTTTTTAAACGATGGAATTCTTCTTTGAAAACATCCATCGGATGTGAATGAGAAAAGGCAAGGCGTATGACATGTGGGAGTTGTTCAAAATTGGGTTTAGCTACATAATTAATTGCTCCTGCTGTAAATGCTTTTTTTATAATTTCCTCATCATTTAAAGAGGTGAGCATGATGATTTTAGCTTCGGGATTTGACTCAGAGATCTCAACAGCTGTATAAATTCCATCTAGTTGATTTTCAGTTAAGTTAATATCTAATAAAACAACATCAAATTTTGTATTAGATACGAGTTCTAAAGCTTCTTCGTGAGTTGTGGTTTTACCAATCACTTGAAAATCATTTTCTTGATTTAAAAACTCGCTAATCATATGCAGCCAATCTAAATCGTCTTCAACTAACAATATTTTAATTTTATTCATAGACAAACTCCATTCTCATTCTCAAACTATCATATAATTTGGAAACAACAACTTAACTTCAGTTCCCTTATTTTCTTCACTATACAGTTCAATTGAACCACCACATTGCTGCATGACATTATAACAGTAGGATAAACCTAACCCATAATTCTGCGTTTTATTTTTTGTCGTGAAGAACGGATCTAATACATATTTTAAATTTTCGCTAGAAATACCTTTTCCGTTATCCTTTATGGATACAACGATGTGTTTTCGAGTTTTGTAGGTGTCCACAGATAATGATCCTCCTATAGGCATGGATTCTATGGCATTTTTCAAGATATTGTTAAATACTTCTTGGATATGTATCCGATCACAAAATAGATTACTGCTTTCAATGAATACTAAATTGACTTCGATCTCTTTTTCATCTAAATCTGACTTTAAGTTCTCTAAGCACTCTACGATTAATTCTTCAAGATTATTTGTTGTTTCTATAAATTTTATGTCCTTCATCTGATCTTGGATGCGGTCAACCATTTCCTGCATATGATTTGATGCTTTATTAATAATTTTAAAATAAGTATCTACATCTTGATTGGTTTCTTCTAATGATTTTTTTAAGTTTTTTGTAGTTAAAGTAATTTTTCCAATTTCATTTTTTAAAGTATGATTTAAGATAGCTGTACCGGAACTTACTGATTTTATCATTGTATTTAAGTGATCTTTTTCAATGTTCACTTTCATACCTAACACCCCATAACGGAAGCTGAAAAAAAGAGCAGTGACTAATGAAAATATTATAAAAACACTAACGTAAGGGAAAAAATTGAAATTAGGATTATACACTCTCATGATGTTTATAAAGAAAAGAATAGACAATATTGTAGGTACTATGATGATAAAAGTGATAAGTTTATTTTTCCTCTTTAATAGATGTTTTTCAGTTATAAATGTGTACGCTAATAAAAAACATGAGAAGAGATAATAAGGTGCAACCCAGTAAAGTAAAATTAAATGATTTAATTTCAACATAGGGAAGTATGAAGCCGTAAAAAACATGAATGCAATAGGAAGTAAAAGAACAACTTTTAAAAAAGAACGCCATTTTTTATTAAAAACTTCAGAGTAAACAATTGCAAAAACAAGTACTCCATAAGGTGTTAAAGTTTGATTGGTAAAATCTAATATAGATTGAAGTTTAGTTAAGAAATCATATAGATTTAAAAAATTATCTTTTGAGAGTGAGGGCAAGACCAAGGATCTTATCGTGTCTGCTAGGCCGCCTAAGCTGGCAAATAACAAAAAGACTGATGCCCAACGATTGGACTCATTTTTGGGATTGATGATGACTAAAAATATAGCAATGATAAATAATATAATAAAATAAAAAAACATTTAAATCACCTTTGGTTCATAAGTAATATTCTTTGAATATCATAACATGATTTAGGTAAAAAAAAGAAAAGATCGGGTATACCCGATCCAAATTTACAATGAATAATCTAAATTTCGTTTTGTTTTTTTCATGAGCATATTTACATATAAAAATAAAGGAAATCCAATAGCACTAATTAAAGCTAAGATACCAAACACAATTTCTGGTGCCCCATAACCAAATGCACCTAATAATACTCCACCTATAAAAGGTCCTACAGAGCCACCAAGCGAGGTGAATCCCATCGCTCCAAAATAAGTTCCCTTCATTGAAGGATCAGCAATCTGATCAACAAACAGGTCATACATCGTAAACATCATGACTTCACCTATAGTAAAGATGATCATTGATAATCCGATCAAAAAGATAGACTCAAATAATCCTACTCCGAATAATCCGATAGAAGTTGTAAGAGTACCTAACATGATTGATATAATTGGCGAGAACTTTTTACCTATACGAGTCACAGGATATTGGACAACGAGTACCGTAATCGCATTTAAAATTATGAGAGAAGTATATAAGGCAACTCCATTTTCAAAGTAAGTAACATTTTCAAAAAATTGTGGCATTGTGGAACCAAATTGAGAATAACCTATAACTCCAAATATAAAGGCAATAACTGCTACTAGAAAAACTAAGTCTTGTCGCAATGCGCTCAAAGCTTTCATCATTGTTACTTTTTCTTTTACTTCTATTTTTTTATTTGAATCTCTATGTTTTGGTAAAATATATAATAGGGAAATTGCATACAACAAATATACGATTGCAGTGATTACAAAGGTTATGGTAGATTTAGAGCTTCCTATTAAGAATCCCACTAGTGGTCCGAACGCTGCACCAACGTTAATTGCAGCATATCTTAAATTAAATACAAGTAGTTTATTTTTCTGTTTTGTAACATCAGACAATAATGCCCTTGAGGATGGTTCGAAAAAGGAACTGCATAATCCGTTAAGTGCGTTTAATATAAAAAACATAAATACATGAGTGGCTAAAGCAAAACCTAAAAAAACAAAGGCCCATACAAAAATTGAGATGAGCATTACATTTTCTCGTCCGTATCGATCCGATAAATTTCCGCCTATGAAACTACCAAATATTCTTACAAGTGCGCTTACTCCTAAGATAACCCCTATCATTTCAGGGCTAATTCCATGAACCTTAGATAAATAAATAGCCAGAAAAGGCATGGTCATAAAGGTAGCTGCACGAGTAAAAAGAGTTCCAAATATAATACTTTTACTTACTGGGTTAATCGATCTAAATCTTTCTATCATGTAGTCGCCTTCTTCCGTGTTTTAGATATTGAGAAATTATACATGAATCCGATCATTTAATCAAACAAATGTTCTTATAAATTAGTTAGTTAGGTTCTTAGTTATATTTTTTTACAACATTTGTTTCATTTAATGAAACTTAGTTTCATTAAATGGGTTTTTTATATTATACTGAATGTTAACAAATAAAACCACACTTTTTTAATGTAGTTTTTATTTTTTGATAATTTCTCTATTACAATGCTTATATTAAAATTTTATCTAATGTATGCAGTTATAACATCGGCTTTAATAAGAGTTGAAGATGGGGAATGGATTAAATATACTAGGTTTTAAACTGCAATCTTCTGTTTGAGCTTTATCCCGTTATATTATTTGTAAAATAAAACCGCAACATTTTTTAACCTTTTTTGTATAAGGTTTACTTATAATTTTTATATGGAGGATTAATAGATGAACTTTAAATTATTGCAATCTATCATATTAATATGTCTAATTCTTATTGTATTCTCAATGTTTCCATCACAAAATTATGGTTGTTCTGTAGTTTCAAAAAGTATTGAATACTTCTATAACAATGAGGATATAGAAGGAATCATTTATGGTGACGCGATAAGTGTAAAGAATGGTAGACAAGCTAATATACAAGTGATTTCATACATAAGTCCGCAAAGATTAGCTGAAGAAATATCATTACCTAAAACAAATAGAACGCCTATGCCTAGAAATACTAGTTGTGAAGGTGTTGATTTATCAGACAAGTTTGATGAAGGTAAAAAATATATCGTGTTTTTATCGTCTGTATCTCCTAATATTGAATTATTAGCTCCAGATGGGTATACTGCTTTTGAAGTTAGTGATGGTTACCTTTTAGATTCAATACGTGATATTCCACTAGAACCAATTGACTTGGTCTTAAGTTCTTTTTCTGAACAATTAAATCTTCCACTAAGAGATTTTGAAAAAGATATTAACAGCGTAACACTTTTCATTGTCTTTTTGGGTTTAATTTTATTAGGATATATGGGTTTTAAGTGGATTTCAAAAACAAGAAGGAGAGGCAATCACAAATTTCCAAAATCAAACTTTCTCAATTTTAAATAATTATTTGGCTTTGTGCATCTTCGATGTTTAAAAAGTTAATCCCCTCTTTACATTCAAAACCGTTTCATTTAAAATGTTCATAATATAATTTTAACATCATAATCAGTGATTGGGAGAGTACTCATGTTTGAGAGTCAAAGCGAGCCGAGCTGGGTGGAAGTCGGTACGGAGAACATGAAGAAGCGGACCCATGAGATGATCTTTTGAACATAAAAGTAGGAAGATCCGGTAACTCCGATATCGTTTTGAGCGGCATTAACTATAAACAATGCACATTGAGTGGTACCACGGGAAAATACATAACTCTCGTCTCTATAATTGAGGCGGGAGTTTTTCAATTCATGGATGAATTGATGTCGACGTTGGCCACATGGACGTGGTTGGTGTTAGTCGAGGAACCTTAATTGGACGAACTGCCAAAACAGGATGTTTTGGTGCATCGTTGTCCACAAGGAAGTGGACGATTTTAGATGTAAACATTAATACGTTCACCACAAGGATGTGGTGAGAACTTAGCCAGCGAATCTATGGAAAATGAATTGTAATATCAAAATCAAGGAGTGAGAAAGATGCTAAAACAGACCATTGCTAACATATTAAAGGATGTTATACTACTAAGCTCAGAAGAAATTGAACAATTGCTTGAAGTTCCACCAAATGCAGAACTAGGAGATATTGCTTTCCCTTGTTTTATACTAGCTAAAAAGTACAAAAAAAATCCATCAATTATAGCTGCAGAATTGGTAGAACAATTAAAAAATGATCTAAAACTTGATAATATCAACATACAAGCTCATGGATCTTACATCAACTTTTTCTTTGAAACCAAAGTTTGGTCAGAAAAATTATTAAATTCTATTTTACAAGAAGATTTTACAAAGTTGGATATTGGCAACAATGAACGTATTATCATTGACATGTCTTCACCTAACATTGCCAAACCTTTTGGTATTGGACACCTTCGTTCCACCATGATTGGAAATGCTTTGTATCACATATATAAAGTTGCGGGGTATGATGCTGTTAGAGTGAATCATTTAGGGGACTGGGGAACCCAATTCGGTAAACAAATCACCGCATATAAACGTTGGGGAGATCCTCAAAAAATGAAAGAAAATGCGATGCATGAATGCCTTCAGTTATACGTGAAATTCCATGAGGAAGCAGAGCAGGACCCTGAACTTGAAAAAGAAGCACGTTTATGGTTTAAGAAGCTGGAAAATGGTGATGAGGAAGCAACAAAACTTTGGAATTATTTTATTGAATTAAGTCTTAAAGAGTTTAAAATGATGTATGAAAAACTAGGTGTAGACTTTGACCATTATTTAGGAGAAAGTTTTTATAACGATAAAATGGAACCTGTTGTAATAGAGCTTAAAGAAAAAGGTCTACTTGAAGAAAGTGAAGGGGCCATGGTTGTTCGTTTAGAGGAATTAGATATGCCTCCATGTTTAATATTAAAATCAGATGGTACAACGATATATCCTACAAGAGATTTGGCTACAGCCATTTATCGCCATGAACAAATGAAAGGAAGTAAAATCTTATATGTAGTTGGAGCAGAGCAGCAATTACATTTTAAGCAAGTTTTTGCAGTGCTTGATAAAATGGGTAAAGGTTGGTCCAGTGATTGTGAGCATATTCCTTTTGGTTTAATGAAATTTGAAGGCAAAAAGATGTCTACACGTCGCGGTAAGGTTATCTTTTTAGAAAAAGTGTTAGAAGAAGCAGTTACAAAAGCCAAAGAGATTATTAATCAAAAAAATCCTAATTTGTTTAACAAGGATGAAGTTGCTGAGGCCATAGGAATTGGATCAGTTATATTTAATGATTTGAAAAATAATCGCGTACAGGAAGTGGACTTTTCACTTGAAGATGCTTTAAACTTTGAAGGGGAGACAGGACCTTATGTTCAATATACTTATGCTCGTACTCAAAGTTTACTTGAAAAAGGGGATTGGGATGAGACTTGGAAAAGTACCCATTCATCCATAGTTAATGGGGATTATTTAAAAGATCAATCTTCATGGAATTTGACAAAAGAGCTTATGAATTTCCCAAATATAATTAAACTGACATTAAATAAAAATGAACCTTCTGTTGTTGCTCGTTACGCTCTAGAAGTTGCCAAAAAATTTAATCGCTATTATAATCAAGTGCGTATAAATGTGGAAGATACAGAAGAAAAGAAGTCTAAATTAGTGCTTACGTTTGCCACAGGGAAAATCTTAAAACAAGCCTTACAATGTTTAGGTCTTCAATCACCGTCAAAAATATAGATAATGAAGAAATCGATGAAATTAACTCGAACAATACAGCAAAAAACTAAAAGGAGTAGAACAATGGCTGAAAAAAAGTTAGTATATTTTTTATGTACAGGCAATTCATGTAGATCTCAGATGGCAGATGGGTTTTTAAAAGCACTTGGAAGTGAAAAGTATCAGGTGAAAAGTGCTGGTTTGGAAGCACACGGTTTAAATCCACGTGCTGTCCAAGTAATGAAAGATGCAGGCGTTGACATTAGCAGCAATAGTTCTGATGTCATTGATCCTGAAATATTAAATAGAGCAGATTATGTCATCACATTGTGTGGACATGCTGATGAACATTGCCCTGTCATTTCAAATAAAAATGTGATCAAATGGCACTGGGGATTTGATGATCCAGCTAAAGCAACCGGAACAGAAGAAGAAATAATGGATCAATTTAAAGAAGTAAGAGATGCGATTAAAAATAGAATTGCATCATTTGTGGAAACAGGCAATTAAAAAATAAGGAAAATGAGGTATATAAAATAGAGGAAAAGATGTGAATCCTGATCCATATTAGGTACGTCCTCCTCTATTTTTTTATGTTTTAGAATGTAGTGAAAATCTTTATAATTCTGTTAAAATGAAAGGTCCATTTTTTGTTATTGCTAAGGTATGTTCATATTGTGTGGATAAGGAGCCGTCTGTTGTTCGGGCCGTCCATCCATCATCATCTAATTTACAATATGGCGCTCCTATATTTAACATTGGTTCAATGGTTATAACCATACCTTCCTCTAAATAGGCCCCCTGGTCTGCTGGACCATAGTGTGGAATAAATGGATCTTCATGCATCTTTTTACCGATTCCATGCCCCGCAAACTCTTTCACTACACTATAGTTTTTTGATTCTGAGAATGTTTGAATAGCATGAGATATGTCTCCAACACGATTTCCAACTTGAGCTTGTTCAATACCTACATTAAGTGCCTCTAATGTTGTATCTAACAATTTTTGTGCATCTTCTGAAATTTTTCCTACTGAATAACTCCACGCTGAATCAGCTAACCAACCATTTAAATTCACAACAAAATCAATCGTTACAATATCTCCTTCTTGAAGAGGTATTTCATTAGGGAATCCATGACAGATGACGTCATTTACTGAACCACAAGTAGCATATGGATAACCTTGAAAACCTTTTTGTTCTGGTGTAGCTCCGTGATCATGCAAATATTTTTCAACAAAAGCATCTATTTCTAAAGTTGAGATACCAGGTTTAATTAATTTACTAACTTGTTGATGGCACTCCGCTAATAAGATACCTGACTCTCTCATCAACAATATTTCATTTTTGTTCTTTAATCGAATCATCTTCAAAACTCCTTATTAAATTTTGATTTTTGAGACATGAAGTTTGATTATATTATGAAAGGTATCAATGAGATGTTCCTTTATTGTGAAATACTTAACTTATTTAAATGGTTATCTATTTTATATTTAAATTAGAACTTATTTTTGAGATGAATATAAAGTATGGTATGTTTAATAAATATAAAGGGTGGTATTAAAGATGAACATACAGCTATATATCAGCGATCATTGTATTGCCTGTGAAGAAGTGATCGATTATTTTAATGAAAAGAAAATAAAATATGAATTGATTAACGTAACACACGATCAAGAGCGATTTGATGAAGTACTCCGATTAGGAGGGATTGCCACGCCATTAATCGTATGGAATGGAGAGGTTATATACACGTTTGATCCTAATAAGTTTGAAACGATTTTGGAGGGAAAAGATGGATAAATTATCGTATTTATCTCAAATAAGTGTTTTTGATGAACTACCGAAGGAAGACTTGATGGAGCTTGATAAAATGGCTCCGATGTCAACCATTAAAAAAAATACAATTATACAAACACCTGAGAAATATCGTGAAGGTATGTATTTTCTTAAGGAAGGCAAATTAAGACTTTATAAAATTAATTCAGAAGGAAAGCAGTTTACTTTAGGTATTTTAGGTAAAGGAAATGTATTTGGAGAAATTGATTCTTTTTCATTTGGTACAAAGGATGTTTTTATTGAAACAATAGAGGATTCATTATTATGTTCTTTAAGTAAAACTCATTTCGAACAATTTATTGAGAAATATCCAAAAGTAGCTTTAAGACTTTTAAAAGCTTTAAGTGATCGTTTAAGAGAACGAGATGCAATGCTGGAAAAACTCGCTTTTGGAGATATTCGTACACGTATTTTACATTTATTGCTTAAACTTTCAGAGCAGTTTGGCATTAAAGAGGGAGATTATTATAAAATTGATTTGCCACTAACTCATCAAGAGTTAGCAAACATGATTGGGGCCACGAGAGAATCCGTTAGTGTGTTGTTAAAGGATTTAGTGAAAGAAGAAATCATACGTACAGGTAGAAAATCTATTCATCTTAAAATGGAATTAGCACAAGAACATTTAGAATTAAGCGGGTAGTTCATCAATGTGAAATATCTTACAGAATTTAAATGAAATACTCAATATAATATGAATATAAATAAAAGTTATATAAATACAAAATACACTTTAAAGGAGTGGGAGAGATGGGAGCAGTCGTTTTAAATAAAGAAAACTTTGATCAAACCATATCACATGGAGTTACTTTAGTTGATTTTTGGGCTCCTTGGTGTGGTCCTTGTAAAATCCAATTACCTATAGTAGATGAATTAGCTGAAGAGTTAAAAGGGAAAGTAACTGTTGGTAAAGTGAATGTGGATGAAAATTCTGAATTAGCTGCAATATATGCAGTACAAAGCATCCCTACATTGTTAATATTTCAAAATGGTGAGGTCGTTGATAAAATGATCGGGCTACAAAGTAAGGATGTTTTAACTGAAAAACTAACTCAATCCATTAGTTAATAATGAAGATGTAAAAATGAAGAGATTGTTTTATAAGTAGTTGTATGAACTTATAAAATAAACTCTTCTTTTTTTTACAAACTATTTTTATTATATACTGTAGTCTAATCCTAAACTGTCCTTTAACATGTTAGTCCCTTCTTCAGTAAGTTGGACAGATCTATTAGTTGTTGATTTGACTATCCATTTTTGTTCCATGAAATGAGTAGCAATGGCTGCTCCTAACCATCCTGATATATGATATCGTCTCTCGCTCCAATCTAAACAAGGCTTTGCAAAAACTCTACGACTTTTACCCACATTATGAATCATAATTCCTAGGTCTTCAAACCATTCTTCTCCTTTTTTTGTAACTTCATATAGATCATTTTTTAAGATGATTAAATCTTGTTTTAATAATGCTTCAGTGATGTTCACTCCTAATTCACCAGCTAAATGATCATAACAAGTTCGAGCTAAGCGAACTTGCTTCATTTGGTCAGATTGCTTTAACGAACGAATTTGAACCGGGGGCGCTATAGTACCTAACTTTTCAATGATTTCTGCAACTTGTTCATTAGCTAATTTATAATAGCGGTGTCTTCCAAATTGTTCTACTTTAAGTAAATTTCCTTCCACTAATTTTGATAGATGTGAACTTACTGTAGGGTGTGATACCTTTGCTTTATAAGCTAATTCACCTGCTGGAAGTGCTTGTCCCCCCATTAATGATTCTAAAATGATAGCCCGAGTCGGTTCAGAAATTAGTTTAGCAATATATGAGATATTCGGATATGCATTCATATTTCGATGATACCCTAAATGATAATTGGTTACAATCATGTTTATAAACGTAAAGGAGGAATTAGATGAATTCTATTGATTTAGTGATCATGAATTTAAAAGAAACAAGGAGACGTTCTATCAAATTATGGAATGCTCTTCCAGATGAATGGATTGATTGGAAACCAGATCACAAAGCCATGTCATTTGGTGAAATGATTCGCCATGTTTGGGGAGGCAGTTATGGTTATCATATGATTTTAAAAAATAATGGATCTTTAAAAGAAGAACTGTGCAGACCTTATGATCAGGAACCAATTGTTTCAGTCCAAAAAGAGATTGAGTTGTCAAAACCATATTTTGATGACTTTATACAGTATGTAATGTCACTATCAACAGAAGAATTATCAACTAGAGTAATTGATAGAAGTGATGTTAATTATAAGCGCTATTTGGGGGATATGCTTTTACGGATAGCTTATCATGATTCTGTTCATACGGGTCAATTTCTACAATACTTAAGAATGATAGGGTTAGAAAGGCCATTGATATGGGACTGAGTTTAATAAAATATATTTAACTTATGCAAGCGTGTTTAAAAGTCGATCTGTTGTTTGAAATGGAATCGACTTTTTCTGAGTATTTATTATGTAAATAATTACAAAATAGTAAGTGTAATGTATAATAAAAAAATAAACTACCAATTTATGTTGTAAAAGTATCTTTTAGGAACTCCCCTCTTGTATATAATGAGAATTTAAGTATTGAAAATCTATCTTGATTAGGAAAAGGTGAGTAATATTATGGATAAAGCTAGAAGAACGCTTCAAAGTTTTTTTTATGAAAGAGAGTGGGAAAATTGTGAGTTCAAAGTCTTATATAATGATAAACCCCATTATATTAATATGGACTCTTTAATAGATTTAATAGTTGACCATACGCATCCAGAAATGCAACAGAAGGTATATGAAACAATGATTGATATTGAAAAAAAGGATGGAAATATGAATGCTTTTTTGAAACATTTATATAAAATTTATTTAATTTCACACTATCATGGGAAATCAAATCAATATTATATCGTTTTCTAAAAATTTTATGAAAGGTAAGGAAATGAATTGAAAGAAGTCGTCACCTCCAAACTAAATGAAGGTAGGTGACTTCTAGGTGAAATCCTTGTTATTAAAAAAAAAATAAAGAAATGTGCTATTTTTTAATGATCATAAATCATTAAATTTTTTTTAGAATATTTCTTCTTTAAGCGTTTAAACTCTTTACCAATAGGCTTTAACTTTTTAGGTTTATAATTAGAATTATGCTGTACCTTAATGTTTGTTGTACTTTTACTCTGGCTAATACTCCATTTTCTCCGTTTGTCTATTGTCTTCCTTTTTTTCTCTTTTTGGTTTAAAGAATAATTTTTACCGAGAGCTTTTCTATACTCCAACATTTTTTCAAAGATGGTTTTATCTTTTAAACGAGTAAATGGGATTATATCAGGTTTCGTATTTACTTCCAAGATCCAAGGATAAAGCTTTTGATCTAGTGCAATATCTATCCCGTTTTCTTTAATGTTTGGAAAAGCTTTATTCATTTGTTTTGCTGTTTCCACTCCGACTTTTTTTAGTGTGTTTATTAAGGCTTCTTTTTCATTTTTATTTGTACAAAAATGATCTAACAGTTCATCAATATCACAAACCCTCCCCCCACTACTTATATTAGTTACTATTTTTTTAGGATGAGATAATCTAACAAGAATTCCAGTTACCTCCCATTCAGATTGATAATTTTGTTGTACCATGACCCTTATGTCTGCATAACAGTCATTATATTTGATCATATCGATTCCTTTTTGTACGATATGCAACCGTTTTGAACTTTTAATATGTTCGTCTAGATCTTTATATAATGTTGTATATTCATAGTAAGATTTTATATTTAGATCGTTCTGTATTTCATAGATTGTTTTTTCATTTTGAATTCTTTTTTGAATTTTCATTACACCTTTTCCGGAAGAGCCTCTACTTGGTTTAACATATACTACAATATGTTTTTCCAGCATTTCATTTAAACTCTCATAACTTACTTTATTTGTTTCGGGAATATATTTTTTTAAGTCTAGTTTATTTATCAAAACTAATGTTTTTTTCCATTTGCTTGAAACGTATTTTTTATTATTTTGTTTTAAATCCATTGTTGGAATTACATCTCCTTTATTTTGCTGAGAAATTATTTTGAAATTTAAAAAATAATCCATAAAGTGGTTTTTTTGAAACTAAGAATAATTTATTGTACGTTGCAGCACGCATGATTGCATGTTTCATGGCCTATTTTAAATGATTAATTTTTACAAAAATTAAATAAACTGAATATTCATAAAAAATTATTTCAGTATGTTTAATTGTGCAATCAATTGAGGGCTTATCTTTTAGTGAGGGATTAAATCCCCTAAAGTCAAATTAAAGACTTAAAAGAGAAAACAAAAAAACACCAATAAAATCTGGTGTTTTATTTTGAGAAGTTAATATGTTTTAATTAAATTAACAATAATACAATTACTAGTAACAGGAATAGAGATAATACGAGGATGCCTCCTCCTCCAAAAAAGAAGCGGTTATTTTGCTGTGGATAATATTGTTGTTGTGGATAGTAGTGTTGTTGCGGATAGTGATGATGATTTGTGTTGGAGATTTGTAAATATAAATTATCTTGATCAACATTCACGATCGTTCCCTCAAATATTTGTCCATGTATAGTTTGAATTCTGACGGGTTTATTCATATGCTGCACCGCAATGTTATATGCTTTTTTTTTATAATTTTGCATAAATTCGACCTCTTGTCTAGAGGCTTGTAAAACGGTTTGCTCTTGTCGGTACATACTAAATCCTCCTCACCTCAATATACTTATATGTATTTGCCTAAGTGTGGTGATATGATGAAAATTTTTTAGATGAAAGGATGTATACATATGAAAATTGCCATAACTGGTGGTACTGGATTTATAGGAAAATATTTAACACATTATTTTTTATCGCAAAATCATAAAGTTTATATATTAACACGTAAACCTGATGCTTATGATTCAGATGATAACAACCTTAAATATATTGGCTGGTCAGTTGACTCTATAAGTTCATTAAGAGATAAACTGGAGGGGATGGATGTATTTATCAATTTAGCCGGTGAATCTATTAATAATGGTCGATGGACAGAGCAACAAAAGGAGAGAATTATTAACACTCGATTACAAGTTACAGATACGCTCTTGAAATTATTTAAAGACTTAAATGATACACCAAAATTATTTATCAACGCATCAGCTGTCGGGTACTATGGTACATCATTAAATAAAACCTATACAGAAAAAGATATTTCTACAAGTGATGATTTTTTAGCTAAAACAGTTCAAGAATGGGAAAAACATGCTTCAATAGCAAAGAATTTAGGAATTCGTACTGTTTACGCTCGTTTCGGTATTGTATTAGACAAACAAGAGGGTGCCTTACCTAAGATGGTTTTACCGTATAAATTTTTTGTTGGAGGGAAGGTAGGTACAGGTAAACAATGGTTATCGTGGATTCATATTAAAGATGTTGTAAATTTAATGAATTTTATTATGCATAATGAAGAAATTGAGGGTGCGGTGAATTTTACTACTCCTTTCCCAATACAAATGGATGGATTTGGAAAAACAATTGGAGAAGTACTTGGTCGTCCACATTATCTTCCTGCTCCTAGTTTTGCATTAAAAATGATTTTAGGTGAGATGAGCACATTAGTTTTAGACGGTCAGAAGGTGCTACCTAATAAAGCTCAACAATTGGGATTTAAGTTTGAATTTCCTACTTTAAGAGAAACCTTAACAGATATTTACCGTACATAAATTATGAATCTAAACGATGTTTTGAATGACTTTTAATAATTGAAGCAATTTTGTTTAGATTGTATTTATGATTCACCATATTTACTGTTAGATCGGCAGCTTTTTTTGGATTCATTAAAAAATCATAACCATTATAATCTAAAAATAACACCAAACATGCGAAGGCAGTTCTTTTATTTGCATTTTGAAATGCATGATTTTTTGCTAAGCTTTCAAATAATGCAGCTGCTTTATCAAATATAGAAGGATAGGCATCTTTTCCAAAAAGAGTATGTTGAGGTCTGAATATGGCTGATTCCAGTAGGGTATGATCTTTAATACCAACTTGTTCTTGTGGACTATATTGATTGATCAGCAGTTCATTTACTGCAATAACTTCTGGAATGGTTAGGAATTCAATATTACTCATTTTAGCGGTCCTTTAATTCTTTAAATGTTTCATCATATTGATCTACTATTTTCTGCATGGATTTTAGAAACTTTGGATTAAATCCCTTTGGTAAATCGACTTTATTTGTTTTTTTAATCGTAATTGTTTCCTCTTTTTCATCTACTACTACAGATACGTTATCACCTAAATCAGCATTAATTTTTTTCAAAGCGTCTGTCATTGTAACACCAAGACTATTTCCTATTTTTGTTACTTTACGATCCATTTCTTTTCTTCCTTTCAAATCACATTTTGTTATAATTGTTATAACAATTATAATTTATTTGGATAACAATGTAAATGAAGATAACTTTGGGAAGAGGTATTGATTTACATATACATCTTCCTCAAATCTTCTAGTTTTTCTTTGATAATGTCCACCATTTCTTGAGGTTGAAGAACATGAGCATTTTTACCCATACTAAAAAAATAATCTGCAAAGTACTCAATGTCATTTTTATCTATGTCCATGATTAATTCTCCGCTTCCATCATCAAACTTTTGAAGTTGTTTATCTAAATAAGTGTCCATTTGGCATCTTCGAAATCCTTCTTTAGTTAACCTAACTTTCAAATGAACTAGTGAAGTTGAATCTTTCCTTTTATCATGATGGTACCATTTAATAACATCAAAATTACTTAAGTCTACTCTATTTTGCTCCTCAGATTCTTCTAATGTTAGTATACGATCAGCTCTAAACAGACGAACCTCTAATCTTTTAAAGCAGTATGCAGGACAATACCAAAAACCATTTTGTGAATAAATCCCAATGGGCTGGATTCTACGACTACTAGTTTCATTTAAAGAATCATATGTAACCGTAATTACTTTTTGTTGAGTAGCTGCTTCTAATAATGACTGCAAATAAGGAGTTGATTGCTGTCTTGTAGGTGTCCAGAATACCATCCTATTTTTCATACTATCAATTCGTGCTTTTATATCTTTTGCTAGATGATGATAAAACTTATTTAACGCAGAAATTGAATCAGACTCAAACGGTAAATCCTTATAAAATTGTAATGATTGATAGGCAAAAAACATCGCAATCGCTTCTTTTTCAGTAAAAGTGATCGGAGGAAGCATCCTTTCCTTAAGTATTGTATATCCTCCTGCAGCTCCCACTTCTGAATACAATGGAACACCGAGTTCCTGTAAATCCAACAAATCTCTTTGAATGGTTCTTAAAGAAACATTAAATTCCTCAGCTAACTGTTTTGCTGTAAATTGACGTTTGTCATTAATATACATAATCAGTTCAACTAATCGTTTAGATTTATTCATTGTAATCTCCTATCTCCTTAATCTTTACGTATATATAAAAAAAACATTCAAAATTTGAATCAATTTTCATTATAAACAATTTTTCATAAAACTACGACATGATTTGTCATAATTCAATGGTATCTTTAGTTTGTAAGATAAAACAACGATTTAGGAGGAGTTATAATGAAAAATCAAACCCCAACGCTAGAACCTACTTTTGTTAAGAAGGATGAGTTTAAAATTGCAGGTTTACAGTGTCTTACTTTAATGGAACAGGACGAATATCAAAAAGATATAGGTCAATTGTGGGAAGAGTTTATGGGAACTTTGCCAAACATAAAAAATAAAACAAATGAAAGTAAGACTTATGGTTTATGCTTTGATTTTAAAGAAACAAATGAATATTCATACGTCAGTGGAGTTGAGATTGATGATCCAAATATTTCTTTGCCAGACAAAGTTGTTGTAAAAACAATTCCTGCAAGCCGATACGCTGTTTTTACTTATAAAGGTGATATGAGCGGGGTGGGTGCAGCTTTTAAGTACATATATGAAACATGGTTGCCTCAATCTGGTGAAGTACCTGAAGAATTTTCATTTGAGTTTTACGATGAAAGATTTTTAGGACCATCCAATAAAAATTCTGAAATGGATATCTATATTCCTCTTAAGTAATCAAGTATAGTGGGGGCTAAATTAACTTAGTTCCCACTTGAACAAGATCGAGAAGATTGTGACATGATCTCATTTTTTGCTATAGCTTCATTATAAATAATGGTAGCTCTTTTCCATCAGGAGATATTTTTAAAGGATATCCTATTGGTGATATTTCAAAGATTTCATAAAACATCTATATAATGAAATTATTTGTCGTTATAAAAAATAAAAGTTATTATATTAATATGCGTAACATTCAGGAGAAGGCTTCATCAACATTTCTTGCCACTACGAACCCTTCTGAACAATCTCTTAAATCGTCCACATAAAGGTTAATTTGTTTTTTCATATTTCACACCTCAACACTTATTAAACTCAAATTTAATTTTACTATATGTTCTCATCCGATAAAATTGCACATTTATGTAGTGAATTAACCCTTTTGATAATGAGTTGTTCAAAAATTCCCCATTCTAAAGATAAAGGCTCCTCTTAGTGAAAAACGCAATTTTGTGGAAGATGAGCTTTTCAATCACTATCATTTTTTTACTAAGAAATAACGAGAATATAGGGCTATGAGCTTGATAAATATAAAACATATGATATAAAATAACAAATGAAAAAACTCCCTAATATTACAGGTATACTCCACCATGAGAATAAAATCAATCCAAATACTGAGCTCATAAATAAATACCATGGAGTAATTAAAATAAAAATGGTTTTCCTTATTACTTCATAAAAAGGGAGATTATCATTCCAGCTTAGAAATTCGATAAAAGAGTTATTTTTCGTATACAAAGTCGCGTTTTTTATCCATACTGCCATAATAATAATTATAGCAATCCAAATAAACCATTTCATGACATAAGGAGCAATCCATAGCACATTAATACTTAAAAAAGTGTATTGTAAAAGATTTGAAATCATCCGAGAATCACGCACAAAAGCCTTGATATTAGATTCCACTAATACATTTACAATAGTTCTTTTCTTGAATAATTGTCGAGACTGCCTAAAGAGAATAGGTTTATTCCTTGGCAGCCACTTAAACCACCTTTTTTTAACATGATCTTTTAAAACCATGGATATAAACTTCATCTTTGCTTCTTGTTCTAAATAGACCTCATCTAAAAAAATTCCTTCTTTATGTAATCTTTTTATCATGAATAAAAGGATAATCATGAATAAAAGAGGGATGAAAATCCATATGTAGTTCATACATTTTAACACTATTAAAATGTAACCTATTCCACCCAATATAAATAACAAGCTTGAAACGATGAATTGTCTCCATTTTTTAAAACGGAAAAATAGCAGATCTTTAGAAATGATAATGAAGAGTTTCGTAAGTACACTGAAAAGAAATAAACTAATGAGTTGATTTACAGTGAAATCATAATGATATATGAACAATGGGCTTAAAAAAACATATACAAATAGAATAATTATGAAATGGAATATAATAGAGTACACAATTCCCCATGTCCTAATCGTATTTATCCACTTATGATATTGAATTAAAAATAAATGATCTCCGTCTTCTAAAAAAGTTCGAAGTCTCCCAGATGCTAAAAACAAAAAATAAATGATGGCAAGAAATAATAAAAGGGGGATGTTCTCTAACCAAAAAGGAATCTTTAACCACCAGGAAACATGTTGATACCCTATAAAAATCAATAGTGGTAAAACAAAATAAAGCGCTACAATCCAATCCACTACCAATTTAAATACATTCCATTGAAATTCAATTTCAGAAATTAATCTCTTCACAAATAATTTATTAGGTGATATCATTGTTCAATCATCCTCAATCTTTGTGTTTTTCAAAAATAATTCAAATAAACTTGCATCAACTGACATGTCACTTTGGTGTCTTAATTCCTGTAAATTTCCTTTTGCAACAATACTTCCTTGATTCAGACAAATAAAACGATCACATATTTTTTCAGCGGTATCTAATACATGTGTGGACATTAATATTCCAGCACCTCTATTTCTCTCATTTTCCAAATACTCTAAAAAAGTTTGAGTTGCGATTGGATCTAACCCAATGAAAGGTTCGTCTACAATATATACATCAGGAGAATGTAATAATCCGATAATCAGCATCATTTTTTGCTGCATTCCCTTAGAAAAGCTTGATGGGTAATGATGAATCACTTCCCTCATCTGAAATTGTTTAATTAGATGCTCTGTTTTTTTAGCAAACTCTTTTTGCGGTATGTCATAAGCAGCAGCAGCCAATTCTAAATGCTCCCATAAAGTCCAGTTTTCATAATATATTGGGTGTTCAGGGATATAACTGTAATTTTTATTAGGTCCTACAAATTGAATCTGTCCTTCATAATCTTTTATTAAACCAAGGATGCATTTTATCGTTGTACTTTTGCCTGCCCCATTCGGCCCAATTAAACCTACCAATTCCCCTTCCTTTATAGAAAATAAAATCTCTTCGATTACATTAGGTTTGTCAATATAATTTGCTTGATTGATTGAAACATTTAGTAATTCCAAACTAATCCCTCATTCCTAAATAGAAAAATTTGTTTCTATATTAACCTTTACGTAAGTTGAATATAACATGTTTCAAATTAATAGCTACTCACTTGAATAAAAGAAAATTCTAATCTTCAACAATACCAGCTAATAGGATGTCAAGAATAAACTTTAATAAAATAATTTAAGATGTTTTAAGATAAAAATAAACATACCAAAATACTCCTCCGTTAATATAACAGGAAGAAATTTCTTCAAATTAATTATTATGGTATAAATCACAAATGTCTCTTTTCGTTTTAATAAAATAAAAATCCAG
This sequence comes from Chengkuizengella sp. SCS-71B, assembly GCF_040100845.1. NCBI lineage: Bacteria > Bacillati > Bacillota > Bacilli > Caryophanales > Paenibacillaceae > Chengkuizengella > Chengkuizengella sp. SCS-71B. The sequence goes on from NZ_JAZHSH010000001.1 coordinate 1,366,010, forward strand.
TGAATAAGCTTGTTAGCACAAGCAATGATTGCAACTTTATGCGACCTTCAGAATTCATTAAGTCTAGGATTACGAGTGTTTATAAGTCCACATTGTACAGTTGTATATAGGACTTGCCTGAGCCTGCTAGAGCCTCTTTTCGTAATACGATTAATACTCGCTTTAAATTTGCCTGATTCATGTACACTAGGATCAATTCCTGCAAAAGCAACGAGTTTTTTAGGATTTTTTTAATCTAGGTCATATTATGCCTATACAAATTTATTCTTTTTTGAATAATATAAATTATTCAAAAAAGAAAGTAGGTGTAAAATAACATGGACTTTAAAAAAATAGATATATCAGAATTTCAATTCGATATTCCTACGAATTCTTCTACACCTGAAGGAGAAATTTCAAGAAATTCTAATAATCCTACTTTGGTTGCACAAATTACTTTTGATTGTCTAACATCAGGGGATCTCATATGGTTGAATAGCATTTTTCACGTAAATAGTGACAATTTAAATAGTATTCAAATATCTCACAGAATATTAAAAAATAGTATGCCGATTTATTCGGCAACGACAGAAGTTGATCACGAAGGTAATGATGATTTTGGACAAATATTTTCACAACAATATGTCGATGTCGTTACCACTCAAGAAAAAAATATAATTTATCAGGTCGTTGCTAATGTATCCCTTACTCCTAGTCCTGAAAGCGTTGGACTATTTGGTCCTATTACCTTTACTGGAACTCGATTAGTCAAAGGTAAAAAGGTTTTTTAAATTTATAACATATTGGTTAGAAGGAGTGAATATGTCCCTCTTTGAGGTGGTGGAGGGAGAGAAATCTGGTACGACATAGTCTATTCCCCTTTTTCGAGGGGGATGGAAAAACATCCTTTAAAGAGGAAGAACTAAAACGATATTAAGAAGTGGTTTGGGTTTCGATATGATGATTATTAATCCATAATTAACTAAAAATCCATGCTGTCAACTGGATCTAGTGCAGCAGTTAATATAGCATTCACATATTGTATGTCCCGAGAGATCATATTGTTTACAACAAGTACAAAAATGGTCGTTAGTACATTTGAGTATCATTTTATTTATTTTATTTTAATGTGATTTTTGTCTTTATCTGATATAGTTACTTGTGTAAGAAAATATGTGGTTATAAAACAGGGGGAAATCAATAAATGAATGAAACTCAAAATAAAAGTTCAAAATTATGGATCATCATGTCGCTTTTTATAGCGGGATTAATAGCTTTATCCATTGTAACTGTATTGAATACAAGTACAACAACTGCTAATGAAGAGCAAAACTCTGGAGATGAGAAAAATGAGCAAAAGGTATCCAAATCGGATTTTGTAGCAACTGTAAATGGTGAAAAAATTGGTAAGGACAAGCTTTTTGATTTAATGGTTCAACAATTAGGAAAAGAAACAACCGGTGCTTTAGTTCAACAACTCATTGATCAAACTTTAGTTTCACAAGAGTTAGAAAAAGAAGGATTAATTGTAACAGACGAAGAATTAGCAAATGGTATAGCTAAAGAAATTGAAAATTTTAAAGCTTCATTTGGTTCTGAAGAAGAAGTTGAAACTTATTTACTTCAATATGGAATGTCAATGGAAGATTACGAAAAAATTGTCGCAGATATTGTTCCATTCCAACTTGAGATTGAAAAATTATTTGAATCAAAAATTGATGTAACTGATGAGGAAATTGCAACTTATTATGAAGAAAATTTATCTTTCTATACAGAAGAAGAGCAAGTGAAAGCATCTCATATATTAGTGGAAACGAAAGAAAAAGCAGAATCAATCATGCAACAAATTAATGACGGTGCAGATTTTGCAGAATTAGCAAAGGAACACTCAATCGATCCAGGAAGTGGTGCTAATGGAGGGGATTTAGGTTTCTTTGGTCGAGATATGATGGTGCCTGAATTTGAGAAAGCCGCTTTTAATTTATCTGTTGGTGAACTTAGTGAAATTGTACAAAGTGAGTTTGGATTCCATATTATTAAAGTTACCGATAAAAAAGAAGCAGAAACTCCTACTCTTGAGGAAAAACAAGAGGAAATCAAAGAAGAGTTAATAAATGTAGAAACTAGTGAACAATACCAATTATGGATTGAAGAAGTTAAAGAAGGTTCAGAAATTGAAGTTTTATTTAACTAAGTTGAGATACACATAGATTAATAGCTCCATTCACTTTTGAGAAGAAGATGAATGGAGCTATTATTTTTGTTATAATGTAATGAATTCTCGCTTTGAGGGACTTCTATATTTGAAGGAAATTGAAATTAACTTTTATAGAAGGATTTGATGACATTTCCAAGAAGCTCCGATAGGAGCTTTTGTCTTATAATAATGAATACCATCATATCAAATAATAAGGAGCTTTATTTATGATAAAACATATCGTATTTTTCAAACTAAAAGACGGAAGTCAACAAAATATTGCTAAAACGAAAGATGTACTTCTAAGTATGAAAGGGAAAATACCAGTAGTACGCCACCTAGAGGTTGGTATGGATGTTCTTCGTTCGGAGCGTTCCTATGATTTATCCTTAATTGTAGAAGTAGAATCATTAGAGGATCTTGATCAATATCAAGTACATCCGGTTCATAAGGAGATCATTACGTACATAACGAAAGTTAAAGAATCTGTTGTTGTTGTAGATTATGAATTCTAACATCTTATCCGAACATAATGACATTTACCCAAAAAAGTGAAGCTAGCAAATTATGAAAAAGGAATGATGAAGTTGGAATTAAAAGATGTTATGGAAGCACTAACTATTTTGTTAGTCATAGTATTTACCTTTATATTTATCATTGGATGGGCAAAAGTTAAAAGTAAAAAACGAAATAAAAAATAATGAAGGAGGATAGATTCTATGTATTATGTCAATCAAAATCAAATTAATAAAAGACTTGAATTTCTCAATTGGCTTGTAGAAACTATACCCGAATCTTTAGAAAATAAACCCGAATCTGATAAAGCTATTCTATTCTTAGCACAAGAAAGAATTTTACACTTGGCATTAGAATCGGTGACTGACATTGGAAGTTATATAATTGATGGGTTTTTGATGAGAGACGCAAGCAGTTATGAGGATATTATTGAGATATTACATGGAGAAAAAGTGTTTCCATCTCATTTATTAGAGACGTTATTAGGTTTAGTGAAAATGAGGAAAAAATTAGTTCAGGAGTACTTTCATTTAGATCGAAATGAGATTTATCCTTTATTACATGAACTGCCAACAACTCTTTCAGAATTTTCAAACAGTATTTCAAATTATTTAAAACATGAACTTAATACTTAATAAAAACACCTTTTCAAACTTTTGATACATAGTTGTTTATTAATTTACTTATTCTATTAAATACGTTAAAATGAGGGTAAGTAAAGGGTGATGTAGAATGAACCAAGAAGCTTCCACTCGGAAAATGATACTTAATATGCTAAAACTTAAAAGTTCTTTAAGTGTCAGTGAAATGGCTAAGCAACTAAACATTACAGAAATGGCTGTCCGAAGACATTTAAATACGTTAGATCGTGATGAACTGGTTACTTCAGATTTAATTAGAAAATCAATGGGCAGACCTACACACGTTTATTCTCTAACCAAAAAAGCGGATGATTTATTCCCTAAAAACTATCATAAATTTACTTTAGACATTTTAGATGAGCTAGTAAGTGAATTTGGAAATGATGCAGTGGAGAAGCTTTTTGAAGGAAGAGAAAATAAACTCTTTTTAAAATATGATAATAGAATGCACGGGAAAGATCTAAAAAAGAAAGTTGAAGAATTAGTTGGAATTCAAAAAGAAACAGGTTATATGGCAGAGTATGATGTTGATGATGAAGGAAATTATATTTTAATGGAGTATAATTGCCCGATAGCCCAAGTGGCTGATCAATATCAACAAGCTTGCGACTGTGAGCTATCGTTATTTAAAAAATTGTTAGAAACAGATGTAGAGCGTACCGAATGTATTGCAACCGGAGGAAATAAATGTACTTATGTTGTTCAAAATAATGAAAATTGAAGCATATATTTCATTGAGGATAAAAAGTTATGGTTTAACTGAGTGAAGTGTTCAAATGTGAATACTTCACTTTTTTTGTGTCAAATCGGAGAGAACATTCTTATAATGTAGAGTATGAACTGGGCAATCGTCTAAATATAAATAAGCACTAATTGAGGTGAAGTCAATGATCATCAAAATTTGTTTGATTGTTATTGCATTGGCATTAAGTATATTGGTTATGCTTATAACTATTGCTTTTTTCAATGCTAAACGCTTTATAAAAAAAATAAATCTTGCAATTTCGAATATGAATAATCAGTTTGAACAAACGAGGTCTGAAGCACTTGACCTGATTCAAAACACTAAAAGAATTACATCAGAAATAAAAACAAATATCAATTCCTCAAAATCATTGGTTGATAATACGAATCAACTATTAAATTCCTTTAACCATATTGCATTATCATTACGGCAAATATCCGATACTTTTACAAGTAATATAGAAAATAAAGTGACCAGCACTAAAGTGAATCAACATGAAAAAACATCAGATGTAATAAATTGGGCCTCCGCTACTTTAGACATATGGAAAAAATGGAAAACATAAATTCTATTTGAAAAATGTATTTTACCATTGTAATTTTTAAGGAGAGGGTATAAATGTCAGATAAAAACATTAATAGCAAGGATTTTTTATTAGGTATAGTTATAGGAGGTGTTCTAGGAGCTGTTGCCTTTAAATTCTTGGGAGGACCGGGTAAAGAAACAAGCAATAATAATCATTCTTCAAGTACAACATCTAGTAGTGAGTCACCTTTAGAGGGAGTTGCTAACAATGTGTCTGTAAAAGCAAGAGCAGTATCAAGTACATTTAATGATGCAAGTACCGTATTCCCTATTAGTGATCAGTCACAAACACAATCAAATACAGACTCAAAAGATTTTATGGAGAAAATTGAAATATCAGATAGTTCACAAACTGATGATAAAAAATAAAGAAATGCATTAAAAGAATAAATATAGAAATAGACATGTGCCTACACCTTAAAGCCCTGAGATTCGTATTGTATAAGTAAAAGGTAAAAAAGGAGGGTGTAACATGTCCTGGTTTTCACGTGATTATATGAAGGATCTAGATCATTTTAAACAATCTTTTCAAAAAGCATTAAAAGTAAGTGAAGACATGGTTGGGAAAATTAATCAATTATTTTTGGATGGACCTAAAACAGAAGTGTTTGACAAAGGAAATAAAGTCATCATCATTTTAGAAGTGCCAGGTATTCAAAAACAAAAGAAAATTGATTTTTCAGTTCGATCGACAGGGAGAAGTATGTATTTGAAAGGTTTTTTAAATCAGCAAGTTAAAGCAAGCAATTATGGTCGGTTTTATAGCGAGAGAAGAAATGAAGATTTCACAAGATATATTCCATTACCTTCTCCTGTTAGAAGAAGACCTGCATCCATTATATATAAAGATGGGTTATTAAAAATGGTTTTTGAAAAAAAGAGAGATGCTTCTGAAAATAAGTGGTATGACTTCCACATCTAAAGATTATTAACAATGTAATCTCTGTTTATCTAAAAAACTAAAAAAAATGAAGTCCCGCATAATACGGGACTAATAAAATTATTTGCAGTCTTCAAAAAGCTCCGTAGGAGCTTTTGTTTTTATTAATTTATTTAAACGTATACTCCAGCTATTAAAATAATTACTAATAGGATAAAAAGTACTAATACTATCGCAGCACCAGACGCAACCCCATATCCTTTTCTACCACCATAAGCGCTCATATCTTTCCCTCCTTTTTATTAGGATAATATAATGTATTCAAAAATAATGTACTTTGGCATAGTTATCTATCCCTATTGTAAAAAAATAGACATTTATCCCGATTTAAGAGCTTGCAATGAATAAAATACTCAAATAAAACTTCTCAAAAAATAGCCTGCTCTTAGTAGTGATACTAGACTATAAAAGTAGGCACAGCTAATTATAAAAATATAAATGAATAATGAGTTTATCTAAAAATGATACTATCACACTGATAATTTAACTTCTTCAAATATATGTTTGTCATATTATGAAGTAATGAGAAAACGAATTTAGTATTATTAGTGGGGAAAGAATAACTTCCCCACTAAAGGAGTATTTAATAGTTAGATGTCGTTATACTGCGAAAGCTGCTGCTAAAATGATAACTAAAAGAATGAATAAAACTAATACTATACCAGCAGATCTGGCAATTCCGGATCCGTATCCACCACCGCATGCACTCATTTATTTCACCTCCTTTTAAACAGAATATACAAGAAAGAAATTATCTTCTGTATTTCACAAAGTGAGTTAAATCAAGTACATCAAATTAGGAGATATTTTAAAAATATTACTTAGATGAGTCTGGCAATATTCTAGATGAATTTACCTTACTGTAATTTACATCTGAATTAGACGAAGATACCTGCTGCTAAAATGATAACTAAGAGAATAAATAGAACTAACACTACAGTTGCGGTTCTTGCTAACCCACTTCCGTATCCGTAGCCACCACACCCATATGCGCTCATTTGCCACACCTCCTCCTTTAAAGGATAATATACAATATGATTTAATCACCTGTCCTGTATAGACGAATACCCTAATTACAAAAAATGGACGTTTGTCACTAGATCAAGATTGAATCCAAGCCTTTATTTTTGTATGATGTTCTTATAGGGGCTTTCAGAAATTATGGAGGATCATGATGTTAACTATAGATCAAGTATTAAAAATGTTGTCTGAACAAGGGTTTAGAATTACAGAACAACGCAAATCATTAATTGAACTTTTTGTTGAAAATGGTAGTTATTTAACAGCAAAAGATGTTTATAAATACATGTCTAATCAATATTCAGGACTAAGTTTTGATACAGTTTATCGTAATTTACGACTTATGAAAGAAGTTGGTGTGATTGAACAGTTTGTATTTGAAGATGGGATTAAATTTAAAATACGTTGCGCTGAGGAATCTCACCATCATCACTTAATATGTTTAGAGTGTGAGAAAACTTATTCTATACATTATTGCCCAGTTCAATATGTACCGGAGTTGCCAGATCAATTTCAAATCGTTAATCATAAATTTGAATTGTATGGATTTTGTAAAGATTGTCAAAATTAAATAATGAAGGGGAGGAAGACGATGACAATGTTGAAAAAGCTATGGATGGCACCTATTCATTTTTATAGGAAATTTATTTCACCAATAAAACCTCCAACGTGTCGTTTTTATCCTTCATGCTCACAATATGCATTAGAAGCAGTTGAAAAACATGGAGTAGTAAAGGGAACAACACTTAGTGTAAAGAGAATTAGTAAATGCCATCCCTTTCACCCTGGTGGTGTTGATCATGTGCCCGAAAAATAATAAACTTGACATATATATGATTCATTATGTATATTTTAATAAATTAAAATCATATCCAATGAATGGATAAGTACGACTTATGCACTATGACAGAGAGCCGGAGCTGCTGAAAACCGGTATAGATGCAATGTTGGAAAATGGTCCAGGAGGGTTTGTCGTCGAGTAGTTTTATTCGTGAAACAATAAGGCGATAACGGATTCCTACGTTAAAAGGTAGTCATTGACTTACTGAGCCTTTTGCTTGCAAAAGTAAAGGGGAAGTTGGGTGGTAACACGTGAGAGAGCTCTCGTCCCAAAAGGATAAGGGTTTTTTTGTTGTTATCGAACGTGCACTGTGGAACGCTGGAAGCTCGTTATTAAATTTAATAATGGTCATGGTATTTTAAGTATAATTCTATTCGTCCTATGTTGCAAATAGCGGGAAATAACGGTCTTATTTTATAATTTTCAAGAGAAATGGATAAATAACGGGTTAAAGTGGCCTTAACTTGATCTCAGATCTCAATTGTTATGAGATTTACACTTACAATTTTTTTAATTAGTATTTTTAAAGGTATATTAATCTAAACTTTTTAGATTGTTCAGTTTTTAATATCTGAGGAGGAAATCAAAATGAGTGAACAAAAAAAGAGTTTCTATATTACAACACCAATCTATTATCCAAGTGCTAAGTTACATATAGGACATGCATATACCACCGTAGCAGGAGACGCAATGGCTCGTTATAAACGTTTGCGTGGATATGATGTCATGTATTTAACTGGTACGGATGAACACGGTCAAAAAATAGAAAAAAATGCGAAGGAAAAAGGCGTTACACCCATTCAATTTACGGATGAAATAGTTTCTGGGATTAAAGAACTTTGGAAAAAACTTGATATATCTAATGATGATTTTATTCGAACAACTGAAGAACGACATAAAACAATAGTTCAGAAAATTTTTGCTAAGTTTGTGGAACAAGATGATATTTATCTGGATCAATATGAGGGTTGGTATTGTACTCCTTGTGAATCCTTCTATCTAGAACGTCAATTAGTAGATGGAAAATGTCCAGACTGTGGTCGAGAAGTAGAAAAGATTAAGGAAGAAAGTTATTTTTTCAGAATGAGTAAATATGCAGATAAACTTCTAAAGTTTTATGAGGATAATCCAGATTTTATTCAGCCTGAATCTAGAAAAAACGAAATGATCAATAACTTTATAAAACCTGGTCTTGAAGACTTAGCTGTTTCACGAACGACCTTTGACTGGGGGATTAAAGTACCGAATAATCCTAAACATGTAATTTATGTTTGGATTGACGCTCTGAGCAATTATATCACAGCGTTGGGATATGACTCTGAAAATCCTGAAAAATTTGAAAAGTTTTGGCCAGCAGATGTACATCTTGTAGGGAAGGAAATTGTTCGTTTTCATACGATCTATTGGCCAATTATGTTGATGGCTTTGGATTTACCGTTACCGAAAAAGGTATTTGCACACGGTTGGTTATTGATGAAAGATGGAAAAATGTCAAAATCTAAAGGAAATGTAGTTGATCCAGTAACATTGGTTGATCGTTATGGCTTAGATGCGTTACGTTATTACTTATTGAGAGAGGTGCCATTTGGATCAGATGGAACTTTTACACCTGAGAATTTTGTCGATCGTATTAATTTTGATTTGGCAAATGATTTGGGTAATTTATTAAATCGTACCATTGTCATGATTGATAAGTATTTTGTTGGAGTAATCCCAGCTTATCAAGGTCATGTAACGGAATTTGATGAGCAATTGGAAAACACTGTGAAAGAATCAGTCGAAGAAGTTGAGCAAGCAATGGAAAAAATGGAATTTTCGGTTGCTTTAGCGGCGATTTGGAAAATGATCAGTTTTACAAATAAATATATTGATTTAACCCAGCCTTGGTTGATTGCGAAGAATGAGGAGAAAAGAGAAGAGCTTGCTTCTGTGATGGTACATCTAGCAGAATCATTAAGAATTGCTGCCATTTTACTTCAACCATTTATGACACAATCTCCAAAATTAATTTTAAAACAGCTAGGGATTCAAAGTGAAGAATTAACAAGATGGGAAAGTATTTATACATTTGGACAAATACCTAAGGGAACTATCGTTCAAAAAAACCATCCTATCTTTCCAAGACTAGAAGTTGAGAAGGAAGTAGAATACATTGCAAGTTCAATGAGCAGTGGAACTGCAACGACTCAACCAGTTATAGAAAATAAAAAAGATGAAAAGAAAGAAAAAAGTGGAGAGGTAAATGAAATTTCTATAGATGATTTTGCAAAAGTAGAGCTTAGAGTCGCCCAAGTTATAGCTTGTGAACCTGTTAAAAAGGCAGATAAATTATTAAAACTTCAATTAGATTTGGGTTATGAACAGCGTCAGGTCGTTTCTGGAATAGCAAAACATTACACATGTGATGAACTAGTAGGGAAAAAAGTGATCTGTGTAACCAATTTAAAACCAGTTAAACTTAGAGGGGAACTTTCACAAGGGATGATACTAGCTGCTTCAGAAGGCGATCAATTAACTTTAGCTACAGTGGCTGAAGGTATGCCAAATGGAGCTTTAGTTAAGTAGGTAATTTGTAATTTAAATATCAAAATGAAATTAAAACTTATGTGTGCACCCAAGCTGCTTTAAAAGGTTTGGGTGTTTTTTTAAAATAATCTAAACTAGCTAGGAAAATATAACTTCTAAATTCCAATCTCATTCGTGTTATAATGATATGAATTTCATAAAAAGGGTTAAGAAGGGTGATTATGAGCACTTCTAAAGATATTAATAAATTAAAATCATTTACTTTTTTATTTTATATGGGAATGGGAATTATTGTTCCTTTCCTTCCTTTATATTTTGAAGAAGTGGGATATTCAAAGATTCAAATTGGAACACTATTGGGTGTTGGTCCTGTGGCAGGAATCGTGTCCAATATTCTATGGGGAGTCATTAGTGATCGATTCCAAACGGTTAAGAAGGTACTCGCAATTCTTATATTTGGACAAATTGTGATGTTATTTTGGTTATGGCAGGTTGATCAATTCTCGATTACTGTAATTGTTATTTTATTTTTCTTTTTCTTTCAAAACCCAGTAATCTCTTTAACCGATAGCCTTATACTCGCTACCACACAAGGTACTAAATCGAGTAGTTATGCAGGAGTTAGAGTATGGGGTTCTTTAGGCTTTTCTTTTTCAGCACTGGTTATGGGGTGGATATTATCTAGATCTGGTATGGATAAAACGATATTTTTATTAATCATTACTACATGTGTTGCGTTTGTTCTTGCCTTTGGATTAAAGGATCGTAAAGGATCTGTCAAAAAAATGGAATTTTCGGGAATTTATAAAATGCTTCAGTCAAAAGAGCTGTTATGGTTCTTATTATTAGTTTTTGTTATTTCTGTGTCACATCGTACAAACGATCATTTTATATCTCTTTACTTAATAGAGTTGGGAACGGATGAAAAGTGGATCGGCTGGTCACCAACGGTTGCAGCTTTAAGTGAAATTCCTGTATTTTTAATATTAAGCAAATATGGACATCGATATAAAGAGCTGCCATTGCTTGCTATAGCAGGACTATCTTATGCATTAAGGTATGTTTTAACTGCTTATTTAGACAATTCTTATATGATTATTGCTGTTCAAGCGCTGCATAGTCTTTCTTTTGGTATATTCTTAATTACTGCTTTGCGTTATTTATCTGGCTTAATACCAGAGGAATATCGTTCAACTGGCTTAGCTGTTTTCACTGTGATTTGGGCAGGAATAGCAGGGATGAGCAGTGGTATGCTGGGAGGATGGATTTATAATCAATATGGTGGGGAAACACTTTATTATTTAGCTGCTTTGTTAGGTTTTATTTCAAGTATCGGATTTTTAGGTACTCATTGGTACAGATTAAGAATAAGAACTTAATAAAGAAAAAGGTTGACATATAAAAAGTCATCCATGTATAATTCTGAATGTAAATAGTAATTATTACGATTAAAATCCTAATGGGAGGGATTTTTTTGTTTAAGAAATTCAATATATTATTTAGTACCTTTCTTGTTCTGTCTATTTTATTAATAGGCTGCACTTCAAGTAGTTCAGAAACTGAAGATAAAATTGACATTGTAACTACTTTCTACCCTTTATATGACTTTGCCAAAAAAATAGGTGGAGAATATGTAAATGTTCAAAATTTAGTCCCAACTGGTGTTGAACCACATGATTGGACACCAAAAACAAGAGATATGATAAAAATCACTGAAGCGGACATGTTTATTTATAATGGATTAGGATTTGAGAATTGGATCGAAAACTTTTTTTCTTCCTTTGAAGCCAATTTGAGCATAGAATTAGTGGAGGCAAGTTTAGGAGCCCATCTACTTGATGATGAAAATGACCTCGAAGAAGAAGTTCGTGAAGGTGACGAACATGATCATGGTCTTAATGACCCACATATTTGGTTAAGCCCAGTTCAAGCAAAAACGCTTGCTGAAAATATTAAACAAGGGTTAATAAACATAGATCCTAAACATAAAGATGAATATGAGGAAAGGTTTTTAGAACTTTCAGCAAGATTGGATGAACTTCACGTGAAATATAAAGATGTGTTGGAGAATGTATCAAAAAAAGAATTTGTAGTTTCTCATCAAGCTTTTGGATATTTAGCATATGAATATGGTTTAACTCAAAAATCCATTATGGGTTTATCATCTGATGCGGAACCTACGATTCAGGATTACAAAAATATTTCAGTATATATAAAAGAAAATAATATTCAGTATATTTTATTTGAAGAATTAGCTTCACCTAAATTAACAGATACTTTAGCTAAAGAATTAAATATTAAAACACTTGTTCTGAATCCATTAGAAGGATTAACAAAGGAACAGGCATCAAATGGTGAAGATTATTTTACAATTATGGAAAGTAATTTGACAAGCTTGAAGAAAGCTCTACAATAAAAGGAGATTCAAATCTTTTCTTAGAAGGAGAACATTATGGAGCTTAACATCTGGGTAGCATTTTGGGCGGGATTAGCTTCATTTATATCCCCCTGCTGTCTTCCATTATACCCATCATATATTTCTTATATTACTGGAATATCGGTTAGTAATTTAAAATCTAAACATAATAAAGAAATACGATTTAAAACGATGATTCATACTTTATTCTTTATATTAGGTTTTTCTGCGGTTTATTATACATTAGGATTATCAGCAGGTATACTTGCTGAAATCTTTAGTGGATATGATGAGCTTCTTAGTCAGATCGCTGGTTTACTGATTATCGTTATGGGATTATTTTTGCTTGGGATTTTTAAACCACAGTTATTAATGAAAGAAATTAAATTTAAATGGGCATCTAAACCAGCAGGTTACTTAGGCACTTTTTTAATTGGTATAGGTTTTGCTGCAGGATGGTCTCCTTGTGTAGGTCCGATCTTAGGTTCAATTGTTGCATTAGCTGCTACTGAGCCTGGAATATGGTTTGAATTGATTACTGCATATACACTTGGATTTGCGATCCCATTTTTCATTATGGCATTTTTTATAGGTTCTACAAAATGGATCTTAAAACACACAAATACTATCATGAAAATTGGTGGAGCTATGATGATTATGATAGGTATTTTACTTTTTACGGGTCAAATGACTAGAATTACAATTTGGTTAAATAGTATTACTCCAAGCTGGTTACAATTTTAGATAAACACCAAAAAGTGAACTGTACTACTTCAAGGATCTCTCATTAAGAAATACTCACTTTTTGTTCATGTCTATTCAAGTTTAATTGCATAAAGGTGATCAAACTTGCTTGTAGCTGACAAAGCGTGTATGATACTAAAGAGGAAAACAGTGAGGGGGGAATCGGTTTGGCCACACCCAGTATGGAGGATTATCTCGAACGAATTTACATATTAATAGATGAAAAGGGTTATGCAAGAGTATCGGATATTGCAGAGGGGCTAGAGGTTCATCCATCATCAGTTACTAAAATGATACAGAAATTAGATAAAGATCAATATCTTATATATGAGAAATATAGAGGATTAATTTTGACCTCAAAAGGCAAAAAAATTGGAAAGCGATTGGTGGCTCGTCATCATCTACTTGAAAAATTTCTAAGTACGATAGGGGTTCAAGAAGAAAATATATACGATGATGTTGAAGGAATCGAACATCATTTAAGTTGGGATTCAATCACATGTATTGAAGCACTGCTAGAATATTTTGACCGTAACCCTCAGCAAGTTGAAAAATTAAATAAGATTCGTGAAGAACTGAATACGGAAGAGGATTAAATATAAAAGCTATCTCAACACTTAAAATCAAAGTGGAATGAGTTAGCTTTTTTTAGTACATTCCCTCTTGGGTATACCTATACTATTTAAAGTAATAGTAGGATCTAATAGGAGAGAGTTTTCTCTGTTTTTTATCTTTACAGTAACAGGAAGGTTTGTGATGAGATGAATATTCATATGTGTTCACTAGTTTTAAAATGATAAGTAGGGTAAGCACCAAAAAACCGCTTATAGATATGAAGGTGAATAAGATGATAAATATAATCTCTGACATTAAGAAACCACCGAATGTTATCAAAATGAATGAAGTTATGAATATAAAGGGAATTCCCAATAATAATAGTCCTAATGTAATAGCTACTCCTGTATATGAACTAGTCATTGAATCACCTTCTTCCTTTTATAAGCTGTTATATCATATGCTTATTTTATAGTGGTTGTACTAGACTAGTACCTAGTAAAAAGAAAATAGGCATAGTAGAAAAGACTTGAGTCAGTTTTGTACTATTTGTAATAAGTCCTTTTTTAAAGATCACGTTCTTAACAAACCCTTCATTGCATACAACATAGATATGATATTCCTTTCTTTAAGGAGTTGTATAAGAATGAAGGTAAATGCTGTTTTTGAGGGCGGTGGTGTGAAAGCTATTGGTTTAGCTGGAGCAGTGAAATCTGTTGAAGATCATAATATAACTTTTAATCAAGTTGCAGGAACTTCTTCAGGCGCTATTGTGGCATCATTAATCGCAGCAGGTTATACATCAAAGGAATTAAAGGAATTGGTGATGTCTACTCCTTTTGCTTCTGTAGTCAAAAAAACTTGGGTGCACCATATTTTATATATCGGTCCTGCAATTCGTGTGTTTTTTAAAAAAGGACTATACTCTGGAGATCCCTTAGAGGATTGGATTGATCAGAAACTAAAAATCAAAGGGGTAAGTACCTTTGGAGATCTAAAACCAAATCAATTACGTATTATTGCTTCAGATATTACAAGAGGCAGAATATTAGTGTTACCAGATGATATTAAGCAGTATGGTTTAGATCCGAGTCGCTTAAGTATTTCAAAAGCTATTCGAATGAGTACTGCGATTCCTTTTTATTTTGATCCAATTAAACTGAAAAAACTTCGTGATAAGCAAACATTTTACATTGTAGATGGTGGAGTATTAAGTAATTATCCATTGTGGTTATTTGATAAAGAAGCTAGAGAGAGGGGGATTCAAATCAAAATACCGACTTTAGGCTTTAGGTTGGTAGGAAAGCATAGTAATGTCCCTAGAAAAATAATAGGACCCCTCAGTATGTTTCAAGCTTTATTTTCAACTATGATGGATGCTCATGACGAAAAATTTATAGAAGATCATAAAAAGTTTAATACAATTAAAATACCTACATTAGGTGTGAGAACAACAGATTTTAAAATATCACAAAAAGCTCGTAATCGTTTATTTGAATCTGGTTATCAAGCAGCTGAGAGATACTTAGATAGATGGTCTTATTCAGAATATCTCAAACACTATGAACAATATTTTGAGTATTTATAACCTATAAAGGATGCTCCTGGTGAAAGGTTTCATTATAATATTGCTGGATTTATAGTACTAGGGTGATAGAAGATAAATTATTATAGGATATTTGTTTGAAAAAGAAAGAAAACACTTAGGAATGATTTCTAAGTGTTTTCTAGTTAAATGAACTAACTTCTCTTCATTTTATTGAGGATAAGCTCAGTGATAAGGATACGTTTCTTCCTCGTCTTTTTTTTCATCTTTGTTTTTATTTCCATCAATAACTTTAAATCTGTGTTTTCTTCTTTTCTTTTGTTTCTTTTGAAACTTAACCACTTTTTCATACTTACGGTTACGATATTTTTTTGGAGGGAATTTATATAGATAAAATACGAGTCCAAATACTAGGAGTGGAATAACAAAACTCCCTGGGTTAGTAAATGCTGAACTAACAATCCCGATAGCAATGAGACCCAAAATCACATAAAAGATCATTCTTTGACGCGAATTCATAAAAAACGCCCCCGCTTCTATAACAAATTACACAATCATTCTATTTTCAATATTACCATTTTTTTGATCTAGTTCTAACATGTGTTTAAATGATGCTATGGAGACTTCTACTTGATCATCTGTTGGTTGCTTTGTTGTTAACTTTTGAAGCATAAGTCCTGGATAACCAAGGTAACGTAATACCGGAACTTCACGTAATGAGTTTGTAAAACGTAAAACCTCATAGGAAACACCAATTACAAGAGGTAATAAAACAAGGCGTTGAATGACACGTCCCCATAATTCATTATATGGCCAGTATGAGTCATAAGGTACAAATAAGGCAAAAATGGAATAAATGATGACCCCTAAAATAACAGTAAATACCATAAAACTACTTCCACAACGATAGTGCAAAGTACTATACTTTTGAACATTTTTTACTGTTAATTCCTCATTGTTTTCATAAGCACTAATGACTTTATGCTCTGCGCCATGATATTGAAACAACCTTTTAATGATTGGTGTAAAGGAAATAACATATATATAACCCAGCAGGAGCATCATTTTAATAATTCCCTCTATAAAAGTGTGTAAAACTTCATTTTCAGGAGCAATCCTTCCAAATAAACCAGCCTCAATAAAAACAGGTAGCAATGTAAAAACAAATTTTCCAAAAAGAAAGGATAATACACCAACGACAGCAACACCAAGAATCATGGTTAAAGAGTTAGAAAGTCCTTTTTTCTTTTCTTTCTCTACTTCTTCTCCTTCTTCTTCGGCAAATACTTCAGCTGAAAAATTAAGATGAAGTGCCCCCTTGGCACTTGCTTCTACGATGCCTACCATTCCTCGCAATAACGGAATTTTTTTTAAAGTTTGTAGCCATTTTTTCTCTTGTTTAGGTACTGAGAAAAAGTCAATTTCCTTATTGCTTTGTCTACGAACAGCTGTTACATTTACGGTTTTTCCAGCAAACATTACGCCTTCTATAACCGCTTGTCCTCCATATATCCCACGATTTTCTTGTGACAAAGAAGTCACCCTTCCTTTTTTAAAATAAAAAATAAGAGGTTGTTCAAAAAATCCTCTTATGAAAAAACTGAAATTTTTGAACAAGCTTTAATAATATAGGTAATAACCCTATTGTAGCGAATTATGAAATTTATTTCTACCATTCTTCTGTTAAAAATCTAAATAATGATAATTAATGATGGGAATAATTGTACCGAGGACTTAATAATGAAAGGAATCGTAGCATGAGTGCACAGAAAAAAAACAAGAAACGAACAAACCGTTTTTTATTTGCTTTAAACTTAGGTTTTTTTGCTGGATTGATATGGGGAGCAATACATAAAGGTTTCTATTATTTATCCTTCACTAAAATCACTTCTTCATTCTTAGCTGAACCATTTTTCAAACATGATTTTCTCAATACATGGTCTGGGTTTTTTATAGGGTGGTTGTTTTTTATTTTGTTTTCTATTTTTAGTTCATTTATATATACTTTTTTATTCAGTAAAGTGAAAGGTGCATGGTTAGGCCTAGTTTACGGACTGTTTTGGTGGGCAAATATATATTTGTGGATTGGTCCATTAACAGGAATGATGGAGTGGATTAATAAATTGGACTTGAATTCAATCATAACAGGGGTGTGCTTCTTTTTATTGTGGGGCATTTTTATCGGGTATACCATTGCAATCGAATTTACAAATGAACAGAATAGAGAAGCGTTTAATCATATCAAAGAAAAGTAATGGGATTGATTTTAGGATAATGTTCTAAAAAAAGTTCTCATAACCTAGAAATGTATGTTAAAATGAGGCGGATGAACTTGATTTTTTAATAAAAAGTTAAAGTTGATATACTCGAATTCATTTGTAAAGAAGGTGAATGTGAGTTTGAAAAAAATATTAATATTAAATGGACCAAATATCAATATGCTTGGTATTCGAGAGCCTGGAGTTTATGGGTCACAATCGTTAGCTAATATTGAGGAAAATTTGAATGCTTTAGCAGAAGTTTTACTAGTGGAGTTGGTTTTTTTTCAGTCTAATCATGAAGGTGAAATTATAGATCAAATACATAAGGCCTTTGGAAACATGAATGGAATATTGATTAACCCAGCAGCCTTTACCCATTATAGCTATGCAATTAGGGATGCAATTAGTGCAGTAAATATTCCTACCGTTGAAGTACATTTATCCAACATACATCAAAGGGAGTCCTTCAGACATCAATCAGTAATCGCTCCTGTAGTTATTGGTCAAATTTCAGGTTTTGGAGCTTATAGCTATGAATTAGGCTTAAGGGCTTTGCACAATAAATTAATTGAGAAAAGGTGAGTTTGAAATGGAAAAACTAAGAACCCAGAGGCTTAGAGAAAAATTAAGTGAGTTAGCACTAGACGGTATTTTGATTACAAACGAATATAATAGGAGATATATGACTGGTTTCACAGGGTCCGCTGGTTATGTTTTAATTACAGCAGAACAAGCAATATTATTTTCAGATTTTAGATATAAAACTCAGGCCCCCGTACAAGCAAAACATTTTGAATTTGTAGAGTTAGAGAGTCCCGTACCATTAAATACAATAAAATCAAAATTAGATGAATTTGGAATTCAGAAATTAGGCTTTGAACAAAATGATGTGAACTTTGGATTTTATACAAAATTATCTCAAGCATTTGGAGATACTAAATTAGTTCCCACCGACTCCGTTGTGGAGATGTTAAGAGCAGAAAAGGACGACTCTGAATTAAAAATAATGCAGAAAGCAGCAGACATTGCAGATAATGCATTCTCACATATTATTAACTTTATTAAACCTGGATTATCTGAGAAAGATATCGCACTTGAGCTTGAAATTTTTATGAGAAAACAAGGTGCTCAGTCCTCATCCTTTGAAATAATAGTAGCTTCAGGAGAAAGGTCAGCCCTTCCTCATGGGATAGCTAGTGATCGAATTGTACAAAATAATGAATTTGTAAAACTAGACTTTGGAGCAATATATAATGGATATTGTTCAGACATTACAAGAACTTTATTTGTAGGAACCCCAACAGATAAACATAAGGAGATTTATAATATTGTATTGGAAGCACAGATGAACGCATTAAACAATCTGAAAGCTGGAGTGACGGGTAAACAAGGAGATGCTTTTGCTCGTGATGTTATTGCTAAGCACGGATATGCAGATCATTTTGGTCATGGTTTAGGTCATGCTTTAGGATTAGAGGTTCATGAATCACCTAGACTAAGTCCAATGGCTAATGATGTCATTAAACAGAATATGGTACTTACAGTAGAGCCAGGAATTTATATACCAGATTTTGGCGGAGTGCGAATTGAAGATGATGTTGTGATCACAGAGACAGGTATTCATAACTTAACACATGCTACTAAAGAATTTATTATTTTAAAGTAACATTCATAATTAAACATTAGTAATTTTCAGGAGGGAAATATTGTATGGTATCAGTAAATGATTTTAAGACAGGATTAACTATTGAAGTAGATGGAGATATATTCTCCGTATTAGAATTCCAGCATGTTAAACCAGGTAAAGGAGCAGCGTTTGTTCGTTCAAAATTAAGAAATTTACGCAACGGGAACATTGCTGAGAAAACATTCCGTGGTGGGGAAAATGTGAATCGTGCTCATGTTGAAACTAAAGAAATGCAATATTTATACGCAAGCGGTGATGAGTATACATTTATGGATTTAGAAACCTATGATCAATTTACCTTGAATGAAGATCAATTAGAATGGGAATTAAATTTTCTTTTGGAAAATGCAAATGTGAAAATCATAAGTTATCAAGGGGAAATTTTAGGGATTAATTTACCTAATACAGTAGATCTTAAAGTTGTTGAAACTGAACCTGGTATTAAAGGGAATACAGCAACAGGAGCAACGAAAAATGCTAAGCTTGAAACAGGGTTAAATGTACAGGTGCCATTGTTTATCAATGAAGATGATACTTTAGTTATTAATACAACAGATGGTAAATACGTCTCTCGTGCCTAATCATAACCTTAGTTAAGACAACCATGGGAAAGGAGTGCCAGATTTGTCTTTAGTTGTAATGAAGTTTGGTGGAAGTTCTGTAGGAAGCGCTGAACGTATTAAAAAGGTTGCAGAACGGATTATAGAGAAAAAACGAGAAGGCCATCAGTGTGTTGTTGTAGTATCTGCAATGGGTGACACTACAGATGAACTAGTAGATTTATGCAACCAATTGACCGATCATCCACCTGCACGTGAGATGGATATGTTATTATCCACAGGTGAGCAGGTCTCTATGTCATTGCTGTCTATGTCCATTCAGCATATGGGTTATAGAGCAATTTCATTAACGGGATGGCAAAGTGGAATGACTACAGATTGTAATCATGGAAATGCCAAAATAGTCAATATTAAACCAAACAGAATCTATAAAGCGCTAGAGGAAGAAAAGATTGTTATTATAGCTGGATTCCAAGGGTTATCTGAAGAAGGTGAAATTTCAACACTTGGAAGAGGTGGTTCAGATACAACTGCTGTCGCTTTAGCGGCTGCAATAAATGCAGACCTTTGTGAGATTTATACAGACGTAGATGGAGTTTATTCTACTGATCCTCGTATTGTAAGGGTTGCTCAAAAACTTGATGAAATTTCTTATGAAGAAATGCTAGAATTGGCGCAACTCGGAGCAGCAGTTCTTCATCCAAGAGCTGTTGAATATGCTAAAAATTATAATGTTCCTTTAGTTGTACGTTCAAGTTTTAGTCATAGAGAAGGAACATTGGTTATGGAGGGTAACGCAGTGGAAAAAAGTATGGTCGTTCGTGGTATTGCATATGACAAGAATGTTGCTAGAATCAGTGTTTTGGAAGTTGAGGATATTCCGGGGATATTAGCAACTGTATTTGGTGCATTAGCAGATGCGGGAATCGACGTCGATATTATTGTACAGAGTGGAGTTCGAAATGGTGCTGCTGATTTTTCATTCAGTATTGCCAATACAGATGTGGAAAAAGCTATGGTTGTAATGGAAGAATTGAGATCTACAGTTACGTTTAGAGAAGTAACTTATGAAACTGACCTTGTGAAAGTATCCATTGTTGGAGCTGGGATGGTGAGTAATCCAGGTGTAGCTGCAAAAATGTTCAGAGTGATTTCTCAACAAGAAGTGAGCATAAAATTAGTTAGTACTTCTGAGATAAAAACCTCTTGTGTAATTGATCGGGATAAATTAACAGAAGTGATTTTAGCATTGCATACAGCATACGGCTTAGATGCAAATCAACAAGCATTTGTGGGCGGACCTAAAGAGCGAAGATAGATATAACACCCCAAAAAGTGAAGTGAAGCTATGTAGCGTAATCCTATTACTTTTCGGGGACCCCGGCATCCAATTATTTAAAAGAATTTAGTTGAAGATGTCAAATAAATAGTTAGTCATTTTAATCAACAAAGCGGTAATACCAGCAGCCATTAATGGCCCTACGGGTATTCCTTTTAAAAATATAATTCCAAAAATAGAACCGATAACTAGACCTACAATTATTTGTGGGTCTAATTTCAATAGTTCCAAACCCCTGCCATTCATATGAGTGGCGATAGCCCCCCCTACTAGAGCAATGATTCCAGGCCAAGAGGTAAATATGGATAAAATCTCTTTATATGTAATTTTATTGTTCGCAAAGGGAACTAAGACAGCCATTGTTAAAAATAACAAACCAAATTCCAAACCTCTTCGTTCAATGGCTGGAAGATATCTCTCTAAACTAATCAATTTAATAATTAATAACAAACAAGCAGCGATCGTGATAATATGAGATCTACCTACTAAACCAATCAAAATGAGTATCACTAAAAGAACATCACCGTTCATAGCCATATTTACCCCTATTCACAAAGACAAGTTCCTGGACGAACTAAACGTTGACGTCCAATACGCACTATTAATGTATGAACAGCTTGTTTCTTTTAGAACAAATCACATAGACACCATAATGTTGTCACGTAAAATTGGAACAATTGAATATTCATTTTGCTTTGTGCAAAAAATGACATCTTCTGTGAATCCCATCTTACTTAATTTCTTTCCATTACTACAATGTAATATAGTATGCTGCAACTCATTTTCAGCTTGTAAAAAGCTTAAATACATAGCCTTACTGAAGTCGTTAAGATGTATCCCTTCCTCTTGAAGTTTTTTGAGTTCATGGATGATGAGACCAGCACATAGTCCATCCTCTAATGAATATTGATCTTGTGTTCCTGCACATAACATAACGATATCTCTTTTTAAATGAAAGGCTTCTTTAGCACAATTAGATGCATTTAATATCGTTCCTGCAATGACATGAGCTGCTTTATGTGATTTTTGAATCGCACGAGTTCCGTTCGAAGTAGTCATAATTATTCGTTTTCCTTGTAGATCATGATTTAAAAACTCTAAGGGTGAATTCCCTAAATCAAATCCAGATATCTTTTTGCAATACCGTTCACCACTAAGTAAATCATTTTTTGTCTCATAACTTTTAGCATCTTTTACCGTTTCTACAGGTATGACGCCATCACTCCCGCATTCAAGTGCTGTAACAATAGAGCTAGTAGCTCTTAGAACATCAATCACAATTACTGTTTTATTAATAAAGCTATCTGATCTTGCTTCGTTTACATTTGGCACAACCTCAATTTGCATGATTTATCACCTCCAAAATGGTCTTGAAAGTAGAATTTAAACGATCTCTATTTATGTGCTAGATGGAAAGTGTCTGATCGTAAACCTCTACGGATAGACTCAAGAGCAAAAACTTCCTCAGGTGAAATATTTCCTAAGTTGGCTTTTGGGCCTAAGTTATTAATGAAAAAGATCTGCTGAGATTTTAAAGGAGCTTCCCACATGATCTTCTCTGGATAAGAGACACTGTTTATAATTTGCAGGAAATCATCCTTATTACATTTTCCATACTCGTCAAAAACCCCCACTTCAACACCGGATTCTCTTCCCTCTATCGTGACTAAACTCGCTCCTTTATCTAGATCTTGATGGACCGTATGAATAAGTTTATTTAAATTAAGTTTCATTCCTTTCTTTTTTTTCCCATATTCCGTAAATACATTTAAACCTTCTTCAAGTCCGAATTTTATTAAATCATCTCTATACTGTCGACTTAATTCTATGGTTCCATCAGAAACTTCAATTCCATTAAATCCTAGATCCTTTATCATTTTAAAATATGAGTTAACACAATTTTGGCTAATGGCAACTTCTAAAAATGTTCCCCCAGGTGTGATGGTAATATTATGTTTTTTTGCTAGTCCAATTTTATTTTCTAAAACTTGTTTGGGGTACAAAGGAGAGGTTCCAAATCCAAGTTTAATAATATCTATATATTCAGAAGTAGTATTTAAAAAATCTTCAAAAGCATACAGACCCATTCCTTTATCAATCACCATGGTGATCCCAGTAATCCTAGGTTTATGTGTTCTTTCCCCAATGGGATCCATTAGTTTTTGCTCCCAATTAATATCAGAGACGATACGCATGTCAATTCTCCTCACCGTATATAAATGTATGTGCTCTGTGAGCAATATATGCAAAAATCTATAGTGATGTGCCCATTTGAATTTTCAATTTTTGAGAGATTCACTTTAGTGATCTAAAAATAAAATATAAGCATATAAATATAGTACAAGCTTACTGATAATTTTATTTGTAGTGACTGGCTCTTATTCGTTCCACTTTGATAAGGGTTGGATGATGGGGGGAAAGCAAGCCTTGAATAAGTTTGTATTGAGTATGGTTATATTACGGTTATTATCTGGAAGCATAGAGATTATTGCAGCATTTATTATGTTCCGATTAAACCAAATAGAAAAAGCTTTGATAGTTAATACAGGTCTTGCATTAGTGGGACCTATAATTTTGATTACAACAACCTCTATTGGACTTCTTGGCATTGCTGATAAGTTATCGGTTAGTAAGTTATGCTGGATCTTCATCGGTGTGAGCTGTATTTTTATTGGCATTGTTAAAAAGTAAAGATATCTGTCATATTTAGCGTGTCCTAGCATACATATGTTGTAAAGTTATGGACAACTTGGAGGGCGAAGCCATGTTACAATCCATTATTCATATGCTGCCTGACACCTTGCGAAATATCATCAAACAATTACCAAGTTCAATTTCTCAAAATATAGAAGAGATTCGCATTAGAGAGAATCGACCATTAGAGATAGGTTATTCCGGTACTTATAGCTTTATTTCGAAACAAGGAAGAATGCTGAATACACCAAAGGAGGCCTATTTGCCCACACATCAGGATATTATTAGACTTTTAAATATTGTAACGAATCATTCCATGTATACAATCGAAGAAGAGTTAAAAAGAGGGTTCATCACTGTAAAAGGTGGCCATCGGATAGGGTTATCTGGACGTACGGTTTTGGAACATGGTTCTGTGAAACAAATTCGTGATGTCAGCAGTTTTAATATCCGTATTGCTAGAGAAGTGATAGGAGTAGGCAGGCAAGTACTCCCTTTCATTATGGATATTCCAAGGAAAACAGTTCACCATACTTTAATCATATCACCTCCTCAATTAGGGAAAACAACTCTTTTAAGGGATTTATCCCGAATGATTAGTTATGGGAGTTGGGAAAATCAATCCTCTTGGATGGGGTTAAAAGTAGGCATTGTAGATGAACGTTCAGAAATTGCAGCCTGTTACAAAGGAGTTCCTTATTTTGATGTGGGTCCAAGAACGGATGTTTTAGATAGCTGTCCTAAAGCAGAGGGTATGATGATGTTAATTAGATCAATGTCGCCAGAAGTTCTCATTGTTGATGAGATTGGAAGAGAGGAAGATGTGAAAGCCGTTCATGAGGCAGTTCACGCCGGAATTCGAGTCATAACAACATCACATGCATTAAACTTCGAAGATATAAAAAACAGACCTGTTTTAAAACATCTTTGTGCGCAAGGTATATTTTCAAGATATGTAGTGTTAAGTAGGAGACGCGGAATAGGAACAGTAGAAGCTATCTTAGATCATCATGGGAATCAGCTCAACCAAAAAACGATAGAAAAAGTGAGAGGTTAGTATGTTAAATCTCATTGGTGCAATGTTTATTATCATTTCAGGTACGATGATTGGTTTTTATCAAGCAAATCAATATATAAATCGTCCTAGACAAATTCGTCATATGATTCATGCATTACAACGATTAGAAACTGAAATTCATTATGGTTATACTCCGCTGCCAGATGCATTAGAAAAAATTTCAAAAGTCATTCCAGATCCTTTAGGATTTATAATCTATGAAATTAAGAAACAATTAACTGACAATATAGGCACAACGGTAATGAACGCTTGGCAGGAAAAATTTCAAAATTACTGGAAAAAAACATCTTTTAAAAATGCAGAGAAAGAAATGATTTTGCAAGTAGGTTCAACACTTGGTATTTCAGATCGGGAGGATCAAATTAAACATTTACGTCTAGCAATCAGTCAACTTCAAAGTGAAGAAGAAATGGCGAAGGAAGAGCAAAATAGATATGCAAAAATGTGGCGCAGCTTAGGGATGTTAATTGGAGTATTAGTCGTCATTATCATGCTTTAGGATGTGAAATAGATGAATGTGGATATTAATATGATCTTTCAAATTGCAGGTATCGGAATCATTATTTCTATGATTCACACAGTTCTAAAACAGATGGGTAAAGAAGATATAGCTCATTGGACGACATTGATTGGTTTTATAATCGTTTTGTTCATGGTCATTAGACTGCTAGATGATTTATTTCAAGAAATTAAAACGATTTTTCTTTTTCAGTAGGTGAATGCTTTGGAAATCATACAAATTGTAGGACTTGGGATTATAGCAACCATTCTCACGCTTGTCATCAAAGAGCAAAAACCACTGTTTGCTTTTCTATTAACGGTATTTACAGGTGTTATAATTTTTCTTTTTTTAATAGGAAAGATCTCTTCTATCATTCAATTACTGGAAAAGTTAGCTGATCAATCAAGTATAGATATGGTATTTTTAAAAACTATTTTAAAGATTATTGGGATAGCTTATATAGCAGAATTTGGATCACAAATTGTGAGAGATGCTGGTCATGAATCTATTGCTTCAAAGATTGAACTGTCAGGAAAAATTCTCATTTTATACATGGCAATTCCCATTATTACAGTCATTATCGAAACGGTTATAAAGCTATTACCTACTTGATTTGGGAGATGAAAAAATGACTCGCAATATCGGTATCGGATTCAGCCTTTTAGTTATAAGTTTCATTTTAATAGGAGGAGATTTCATATATGCTGATTCTCCAACAGATATCATTCTTAAAGAAACAACTGAAAACTTAAATACAGATCAAGTAGAACAGTATTGGAAAAACCTGCTCAAAGAGTATGGGGGATATTTTCCGGGAAATAATCCGAGTTTAATGGATATGATTCTATCAGGCGGGAAAGATTTTAGTCTCTCACAAGTATTTATGGGGTTGCTTAAGTATCTTTTACATGAAATTTTATATAATGGAAAGCTGTTAGTTACAATTGTAATCTTAGCGGTTTTTAGCATGATTCTAGAAACATTGCAAAGCGCTTTTGAAAGAAATTCAGTGAGTAAAGTAGCTTATGCAGTATCATATATTGTCCTTATTATTATTGTCATCAATAGTTTTAGTGTGGCTATCGGTTATGCAAAAACGGCAATAGAGAATATGATTCACTTTATGATCGCCATGATACCACTATTATTAACATTGTTAGTTTCGATGGGCAGCTTTGCGACAGCTTCAATTATGCATCCATTGATCATTTTTATGATTCATACAACAGGAACATTGATTTATACCGTCGTATTTCCTTTATTGTTTTTTTCTGCAGTACTGCACATTGTGAGCTCGATATCAGATAAATATAGCGTGAGTCAATTAGCAGATTTACTACGAAATATCAGTATAGGAATTTTTGGTGCATTAGTGACTGTCTTTTTAGGTGTAATTTCCGTGCAAGGAGCTACCAGTGCAGTAAGTGATGGTGTGACTATTCGTACAGCCAAATATGTAACAAGTAATTTTGTGCCTGTTATTGGAAGAATGTTTTCAGATGCGTCAGATACTGTTATTGGAGCTTCGTTACTCGTGAAAAATGCAATTGGTTTAGTTGGGGTTGTCATTCTCATCTTTTTATGTGTGTTTCCAGCCATTAAGATTTTAACATTGGCTTTAATATATAACTTATCTGCAGCGATCATGCAGCCTTTAGGAGACAGTCCTATTGTTAAATGTCTTTTCACCATCGGTAAAAGTATGATTTATGTATTTGCTGCTCTTGCAGCTGTAGGTCTGATGTTCTTCTTAGCGATTACGATCATTATCACTGCTGGAAATGTTTCAGTCATGATGAGATAACGAAGGAAGGGAAGCACATTGCTGCAATGGTTAAGCAGTTGGTTAAGAGAAATTATACTCGTTATACTTCTTGCAAGTTTTGTAGATTTGATTTTACCCAGCAATAAAATGCAGCGATATGTAAAAGTGGTGATTAGTCTATTCATTCTTATGACGATTCTTTCTCCTATCGTTTCATTATTGAAGGTGGAGTGGGATTTTGATCAATTGAACAACCAGTTTCAACTAGATGAAGTAAGTACAAACAATTATGGATCAATGTCAGAAATTTTACAAGATGGAGAGAAATTAAAAGATCAAAATGAACAGGAAACCGCAAAGTTAATTCAAACAAAAATGGAAGATATGATCCACAGGCAATTAGAAGAGCAAATGTCGGTAGCTGTTCAAAGTGTATCTGTTAAGGTTTTGTTTGAAGATAGTAATGAACCGAAGGTGGGTGAGATGGTTATCGTTTTACAATCTCAAATGAAACCTGATCAGACAATGGAAGTAGCAGAAGTACAACCTATTGAACAAGTAGAACCTGTAGTGATTGATATTCATTTAGAAGCAGATGATGCAACTGAAGTTGATGTAGTTGAAGAGCAAAGGGAAATAACTGAAGAAATGAAACAAACTGAAAATGAAATTACAACCTTTTTAATTAGTAAATGGGACATTTCTTCAGATCAAATAAATGTAGAATATGAGCCAACAATGGATGAGATTTAAAGGAGGTGGAGTTAACTTTGGGAAGACTGCTTGGAATCATCGAAAAATGGGTAGGAGGTGAAAAAGGGGGGGAGAAACGAATACAAACCTTTAGATGGCTGCTCATCATTGGTTTAATAGGTGTAATTTTAATGATAATGAACTCATTTATTAACGTAGATAGTATAGATGATTCTCAAAGTGATCGTGCCTCTCCTGAGAGTGCTAGTTTACCCGTTATAGGAGAAGAAAAATTTAAATTACCATTTGATGAGTATGAAGAACAATATGAAATGCGATTAAAAGAAATTCTAGAAAAAATCGTTGGTGTTGGAAATGTCGATGTGATGGTCACTATTGAATCAACAGAGGAAAACATCGTGTTTGAAAATAAAAAAGATTCACAGCAGGTGACAAATGAAAAAGATACAAATGGTGCTACAAGGCATATTACAGATGTATCTAGAAGTGGTGAAATTGTTCTCTTTGAGGTTGAAGGTAATAAAACACCAATCTATGTAAAGAAAATCAAGCCACAAATTCGAGGTGTGATTATAGTAGCAAATGGAGCTGAGAATTTAACGGTGAAGGAAATGATATATGATTCGGTTCGAAAAGGGTTAGAGGTACCGGGTCATCGTATTCAAATTAATCCTAGGAAACAATCAGGGTAAAAAACACCCCAAAAAGTGAAGAAGTGTTATGTAGCGTAATCCTATTACTTTTCGGGGACCCCATAACAACAAAGAATTAAATAAGCCCACAAAAGTGATGAACATCTTTGTAGTATAGTCCTATTACTTTTGCGGGAGCCCAAAAACATAACCCCAAAAAGTGAAAGCGATAAATACAGGGGTTTTATATAGAGGAGATATGAATTTAATTTTAAATTAAAAATTAGGAGGTCGAACAATGAGATCAAGAAGACAAACAATATGGCTAGTTTCTATGTTAAGTATAATGGTGTTGTTATCAGGTTATTATTTATTTTCAGAAGATGCTAATGAAATGGATACGTTAAATGAGTCCGTGATTAATGATATTAATGAAGGTGAAACTGAAATCGGGATGGATTCAACAAATATGACAGAAAACGTTGACGTTGATTCACTTGAATGGTTAGAGGAAGTAGCTTTAGAAGTTGAAGAGGAAACCGATGTGAAAACAGATGAAGAGGTACTGCAACAAATTCAGGTAGAAGGAATAGGAGAAGATTACTATACTGCTGCTAAAATGCAAAGGTTAGATGATATGGGAAAAGAAATGGAAACCTTATTAGCGGTAGTAGCAAACTCTGAAAATAGTGAAGCCTATACAAAAGCTTATGATGATATCCAAGCCATGGAGGACAAAGGGACAAAAGTTGAGTTTATAGAAGAACAATTAATGCAAACTTATCCCGAAGCAATGGTTACTGAGAAGGACGATCAATGGAAAGTAGAGATACAGACAAATAAACTAGAAAAAAGTGAAGCCGTATCTATTATAGATTTAGTAGTAAGTGAATTAGAGGTAAAACCTGGCCAAGTAACAGTTACAGTTAGACCATAGCGATAGTGGAAAGGTAACCCTACTTACCAAACTAGTGTTTGGTAAGTAGGGGTTTTTTATTTTATGTAAAATCTTAGACGAATTTCCTAAAAATCTAGCTTCTCTTCCATATATTTTAAAAATCACTTTTTATAATGAATATGATGTTATGATGAAAATGATAGTTGAGAATTTAATAGAAGGAGGATTACAATGAAGTCAATTAAAGGTTATCGTTTATGTTTTTCAGTGATTTTAATGTTTTGTTTAGTTGCAACACCGCTTATTACACCAGTATCTTCAATTGTTGATGCAAGTTCAGAGGTGCAAAAGAAGGAAACAGAAGGTCCACTGATGTTCAGAATTGACAATGTATCTACAAAAGAACAACGAACTGAAATTGCTAGAACTGGTGTTGTCATTGAAGAAATTGGTGAAAATTATGTCATTGTTATCGCACATCCTACAGAAGTTAAAAATTTAAAGAAATTAAATTTCTCAGTAACTGAACAAATGACTAATGATCAATTGCAAGCTTTGGATTTCCCTAATTCAGATAGTGGCTATCACAATTATCAAGAAATGGTAGATGAGATTGATCAAGCTGCAATAGATCATCCAAATATTCTTGAGAAATTTAGTATTGGTCAATCATATGAAGGCAGGGAGATATGGGCTGTTAAAATTAGTGATAATCCATCTGCAGATGAAGATGAAGCAGAAGTTTTATACACTGGTCTTCATCATGCTCGTGAACACTTAACCGTTGAAATGACATTGTATTTAATGAATTTGTTCACGGACGAGTACGGTACGAACTCACAAGTTACTAACTTAGTAGATAATAGAGAGATTTTCCTTGTATTTAACTTAAATCCAGATGGTGGAGAATATGATATAAGAAATGGAAGTTATGATTTCTGGCGCAAAAATCGCCAAGTTAATAGCGGTTCTAGTTATGTAGGTACAGATTTGAATCGAAATTATGGATACAGATGGGGATGTTGTGGAGGATCAAGCGGTAGTACTAGTAGTGACACATACCGTGGAGCTAGTCCATTTTCTGCCCCAGAAACAAATGCACTAAGAAACTTTGTTGATAGTAGAGTGATTGATGGTAAAATGCAAATTACAACAGCAGTAAGTTTCCATACGTATGGAGAATTAATTTTATATCCATATGGTTACACATATACGAATGTACCGAGCGATATGACACAGGACGATCATAATGTTATGGTAACGTTAGCCAATCAGATGGCGAGTATGAACGGTTATACTCCTCAACAATCAAGTGATTTATATATAACCGATGGTGATATGACAGATTGGACATATGGGGAGCATAAAATCATGTCATTTACGTATGAAATGTATCCTACATCTTCCAACCCAGGATTTTATCCACCAGATGAAATTATTCAAAGAGAAACTGAACGAAACCGTGGTGCTATATTATACTTAACTGATAAAGCAGATTGTCCATATGATGTTATTGGTAAAGCTGCACAATATTGTGGAGGAGGTGGTGGAGAGACAGAAATCGTATTTGAAGATGATTTTGAAACGGATAAAGGTTGGACTTCAAATCCAGATGGAACTGATACAGCGACAACAGGTATGTGGGAAAGAGCAAATCCTGAAACAACTAGTTATAGCGGAACGAAACAGCAAGGAACAACACCAAGTGGAAGTTATGATCTTGTAACAGGAGGAAGTGCAGGGAGTTCTGTAGGTGCGAATGATATTGATGGTGGTAATACTACTATACTTTCACCTGAAATCACATTACCT
The DNA here is from genome assembly GCF_040100845.1 of Chengkuizengella sp. SCS-71B. Lineage (NCBI taxonomy): Bacteria > Bacillati > Bacillota > Bacilli > Caryophanales > Paenibacillaceae > Chengkuizengella > Chengkuizengella sp. SCS-71B. Next base: position 1,397,203 of record NZ_JAZHSH010000001.1, read on the forward strand.
TCAGACGGAAATTTATCCTTGTCGTTCTCTTATTATTTAAGCCACTATTCAAATGCCAGCACTGCAGATTATTTCAGATTGAGTGTAATACAAGGTGGTTCTGTGCAGACAATATATGAAGACCTAGGGGCAGGGGTTGACCAAGATGCAAATTGGTCTTTCCAAACCGTTGATTTGTCTTCCTATGCAGGTCAAACAATTAAACTCCGATTTGAAGCAGCAGATGCAAGTGGTGGTAGCCTTGTTGAAGCGGCAGTAGACGATGTAAAAATAGAAAAAGAAGTAGTTACCTCAAATTTAAATATAGATTAGTATTATAAATAAAAGCTGCTTGCCTTTTCTAAGGTAAGCAGCTTTTTTGTTTATCCACAACATCCTACAGCAGATTTTTCCGGAGAAAGGTCTGCTACACAACATTCATTTGAAGATTCTTTATTAACTGACTTTGAGATACTGCATACACCTGTCTCAGGTAGTTCTAATTGAACTTGTTTAGCGCTTTCCAAATCACCTGTTATATAAGCGACAACAGATCGAGCTTGCTCATATCCAGTTGCTAATAAGAAAGTAGGTGCCCTACCATAACTTTTAGATCCAATGATATAGAAGTTATCCTCTGGTTGTCTTAACTCTTTTTCACCATGTGGTCTAACTGTTCCACAACTATGAATATTAGGATCAATCAATTCAGCTAAATCAGGTACAGACTCTGTGGATGGATCACTTGCATACCTTATTTCCCTAAGCATATTAAAGTTTGGTCTTGCACCTGTATTTGAAATAATTTCATCAATCTCTCTAATGCTATAATTTTGATCATCTTTTACACCCAGAATACTCATTTTATGATTTGCTTCTTTTTGGACGGAGTGTATGAACATTGGCGTATGAACTAAGATTTTTCCATTTTGTATAAGCTTTTGAATTCTTGTTCCTAGTTCACCTCGTGCTGGCAGTTCATCATTTTCCTTTCCTCCATAAGCCTCACTAACCTTTTTTTTCCTTAAAGCCCAAACAAGTTTTGTATTTTCATTTTGCTCTTGAAGTTTAGCAAGCTCTAGAAGAGCATTAATTGCTGAATGACCCCCACCTACAACTAATGTTGTTTTCCCTTCGTATCGCTTTCGATCCTTATTCAACACATCAGGGATGCCATAATAAATTTGGTTTTCTACATTTTTTTCTCCATTTGCATGAATGCCTCCAGAACCGATAGGATTTGGATTTTGCCATGTTCCAGTGGCATCAATAACTGCTTTTGCTTCATACATTTTATATTCACTGCCTTCTTGAACATGAATCATAAATGGAATTTTCTCACGATCGTTTGATTTCAATTTATCTAATCCTTTTCTACCAATAGATATCACCTTACTGTTTAAATGAATATGTGGTTTGAACTCAGGTAGTTTAGATAATGGTTTTAAATATTGTGATACAATTTCACCACCTAAAGGTAACTCATTTTCTGATGGAAGAGGGATTTCGTGTTTTAATAATAACTCCTTTGCTGCTTTGTCTATGTTGTATTTCCAAGGTGAAAATAAACGAACGTGATGATAGTCTAAAAAGTTGGTACCTACTTGATTCCCTAATTCAAACAAAATGAACGATTCTTTTTTTTGTACTAAATGTGCTGCGGCTGCTAAACCAACAGGACCTCCACCAATAATTGCAACAGGCAAATTGTTATTCATAATCATAACCTCCATTAATCTTCTTCAAAAACTATTTAATTTTAATTAATCAAAAAAAATTGATTTAAAAGTCAACATTTTTCATCAGCAACGCAACAAGCATCAGCAATTAATTATAATTTAACTAAAGTAAAATTAATTAATCAAAATAATTTGATATAAGTCATATTACAATTGAATCCTATTTTTGTCAATATTAAATCAAAAAAAATTGATTTAATATTAGAGAATTTTATCCCCTTATTCTTTTTATTTAGACCTCCCTTTAACCTAATGTTTATCCCTATAATGAATACAAGAATTAAATTGTGACTATAGAATCTCTTAAGGAGGGTCAAGCTATGAAAAAAATATTATTAATATTTATAATGGTTACGTTTGTAAGCTCTATTGTTTTAGCTGGCTGTGGTAGTGAAACTAACACTGAGGAGACAACCGATGGAATGGAAGAAAAAGTGAATGAAGAACCTGCCAAGATAGAAGAAGATGACCAAGAAACAGTTACACTTACTTTACGTCATACACAAATAGGTGAAGGGAAACAGAGCCGTTTGGTGCTTTTGGAGGATGCAGTATCGGATGCAGAAAGTAAATTGGAATATGTCACTTTTGAATTAGAAGCTGTTGATCATGAAGTCAATCGTTTTGATAAGTTACCAGCTGAGATGGCAGCAGGTAATCAACCAGATATTTTTGATTTATTTGGGGGAGCGGATACGATTAGATACGCTAAAGCAGATCGATTACTTTCTTTAAATAGTATTTTAGACGAACTGGGATTAACAGATCAATTTATTGAACTGGACGAATTTACAGTTGACGGAGAGGTTTATGGTCTCCCAATTGGAGGTTTTACGGAAGGATATTTTTATAGCAAACCCATTTTTGAAGAACTGGGTGTGGAACCCCCGTCCACATGGGCTGAATTAGAAGACATTGCTCTAAAATCAAAAGAAGCCGGTTATGTACCATTTGCAATGGCTGCACAAGGTGCATGGGTACCTATGATGACGATGAACACGCTAGTTGGTCACTCTGCTGGACCTGATTCCATTCAAGGTTTAATTGAAGGAACACACAAATGGACAGATCCTGAAATGGTATCCGCTTTTGAATATTTACAAGATTTCGTAGAAAAAGATTACTTTAAACGAGGTTCATTAGGTTTAGACTATGGAGAGCAGCGTAATCAGTTAATTGCTGGTGAAGCTGTTATGATGTTTGATGGTAGCTGGACCAGCTCTGTTTTTACAGATCCGGAACAAGCAGGTGATATGCTTGGAGATATTGGTTACTTTGGAATGCCAGGTGTACCAAATGGTGTAGGGGATCAAACTGCAGTAAACGCTGGTTTTTCAAATGGATACGGTTTTTCATCAACCATTGCGGATGATGAAAAAAAATTAGAAGCAGTAAAACAATTTATTAAAAGTATGTACAATGAAGAAATGCAAAAACGAGGTCTTATTGAAGATAATGTACTTCCATCTATGAAAGTTGCAGATTTATCAGGTGTAGATCCACTAATGTCAGAAATTATTGAAGTGATGAATTCCGCCGGAGGAGCTTTTCCAGCCATTGATGGGGTTATTCAAGCAGAAGTGAATACAATCTTGGGAGAAGGAATACAACGAATTCTTGGAAATGATGTGGACCCATTGGAAATGCTAGAAGAAGTGCAGCAAGTTCAAGATAAAGCGAATCAAGATGGTTAGTAGGCAGTGAAAGAAATGTTTGAACATTTTGAAATCTAAACAGGAACTTTAAAAATGAAAAGCCACCTTCATAAATTTCTTAGAAGGTGGCTTTCATAAAATTTTGTGATCAAAATGGTCAGTCCTATTACGGGTTAATATAGAATTGGAGTGGACTCTGATGAACAAAACATTAAGAAACCCCCTAGTTTACATTTTATTATTATTACCTACGGTATTGTTATATTGTTTGTTTATGGGGATGCCTGTCATTCAAGCCTTTTATTATGGTTTTACGGATTGGGATGGGTTAAATCCACCCACTTTTAATGGTATAGAAAATTTTCAGGAAGCATTCAGTGATTCAGATTTCTGGTTGTCAGTTTTAAATAATGTATACTTTATTTTATTTTCAATGGTTATACAGCTTCCTATTATTATATTTCTAGCGTTATTAATTAGCCAAATAAAAAGATTTAAAGCTTTTTATAAAACCGCGGTTTTCATTCCATCTATTTTGTCTACAGCTGTCATAGGCATTTTATGGGGGTTTATTTATGAACCGGATTCAGGTTTGTTAAATCAATTTTTAGGACTTTTTGGAGTGGAAAAAATATATTGGTTATCTGATAAAAGTACCGCTATGATCTCTATTTTAATTACGAATGCATGGCAATGGACGGGTTTTTATATCGTTTTAATTTTAGCAGCAATATTAGGAATACCAAAAGATTTGTTGGAACAAGCAGAGATTGATGGGGCAACAAATTGGAATAAATCTACTAGAATTATTATTCCTTTAATTCGTCCCATTATTATAGTAGTGATGTTATTGTCAATAGCAGGAGCTATGAAAGCGTTAGATATTGTCTGGGTTATGACAGAAGGTGGACCCTTTGGAACAACGGATGTGATGGCAACTTATATGATTAAAGAAGCGTTTCGTGAATATCAGTATGGTTATGGAAATGCAATCTCTATACTTATTTTTATATTTACTCTCGTTATCACAGGTTTATTTCAGTGGATCACAAAAAATAAAGAGAGGATTGAATATTAATGAAAAAAATCTTCTCTCATATTATATTAATGTCGTATATACTAGTAATAATCATTCCTTTTGTTTTTGTTCTTTTTTCCTCTTTCAAAGAAAATAATATTGAAATTGTAACAAACCCTTGGGGGCTGCCCTCTTCCTTTCATTTTGACAACTATGTAATGGCTTGGAAAAATGCCAAAATCGGTACTTACTTTTTTAATAGTTTATATATTTCTGTCGTTGCATCTGTTGCCACTTTAGGATTTGGAGCTGCAACATCTTATGCACTAACTAGAATGAAGTTTCTCAATCTTAGCAAATTTTTTTATTCGTTTATTTTATTAGGACTTGTGATTCCTACAGGTTCTTTATTAGTACCTCTTTATAAGTTAATAACGGACTTACATTTATATAATACACATTTAGCTTTAATCTTCCCGTATGCGACTTTTGCTTTACCTGTTTCTATTTATATCATCTGTGCTTTTATGCGTGCGATTCCAAGTGAATTAGAAGAAGCAGCTATGATAGATGGGTTAGGTGCATTTGGATTATTTATAAAAATTATATTACCTATCTCTATCCCTCCACTTGTCACAGTATTTATTCTTAATTTTCTTGGAAATTGGAATGAGTTCGTCATGGCAAACTTCTATTTATCAAGTGAAAATCTAAGAACATTACCAGTTGGCATGGTAGGGTTCAGAGATGCTTTTAATACAAATTATGCTCAGTTATCTGCGGGAATTATGTACAGTGTAGTACCTGTACTTATCATATATAGCATCTTACAGGAAAAGATCATTGAAGGGGTAACTGCTGGCAGTGTGAAAGGATAGGATGAATTTGAAATTAAGCCATAAAATATTAATCGCTTTTTTTGGATTCATCATTATCCCATTATTTTTAGTTGGTTTAACGGGTTACTATTTTGCATTGCAATTTATTGAGGAGAAATATAGTGAACAAACGAAATTGACTCTTAATGCAGTTTCGCAAAACATTCGTTATATCATTCAGGACATTAATAATTTTTCGGATTCTTGGATTGTAAGTCAAGATATTCAGTCGTTATTTAAAACGCCTTTATTAAGTGAATTAAATCAAATCAAAGCAGAAAAAACGATATTGCAAAGTTTATTGACCCATCCGAATGTACAAATGGCAACATTATATAACTTTGAGGAAAAAATAGTTTCTTCAGCTAAAAATGAAAATTTACATACAGTACCTTATGAAAAATTAGCTAATTCTGAAGTGTATGAGAAAATGTTTGGATACACAGGTAGACCGATTTGGATAACACCACATGAGATTGAGTCATTTTCAATTCGAAATAATCTATACACTCATGTACGTGTAGTGAAGGATTTTTATTCACTTGAAAATCTGGGTGTCATCATGATGCAAGTTGAACTTAGAGAATTAACAAACATTTTTAATTCTTATGAACAAAATGGACAAATTTCTGGACAACACTTTTTGATTGTGAATGATCAAGGAACGATTTTTTTCGACCAGAAAAATTTATATGAAGGTCGTAATATTTTCGATTTATTACCTACAGATTTTTCTTTTAAGAAAAAATTTATAAGCGATAAAAGTGATTTTGATGGTGTGGAGAGCATCGTTTCCAGTTATCAGCTTGGGTTAGTTGATATGGTTGGTAGTAATTGGCACTTAGTATCCGTGACTTCTTGGGCGCTTTTAACACAAGAAACAAATTCAGTATTAAAATGGATAGCATTCGTCACTTTTTTTTGTATTATTAGTGCTCTATTATACAATTTGTTTTTTGTCAGGGGTATTGTTCAATCTATCATTAGAATTATAAAAGCCATGCGTCAAGTTGAGAAAGGATACTTACAAGTAAAGGTTGCTGAGAAGGGGAATGATGAACGGACGGTTTTAGCTAGGGGATTTAATCATTTAACTCAAAGAATTAGATTCTTGATTGAAGAAGTCAAACAGGAGCAGTACAGAAAAAACAAAGCTGAATTGATGTTAATGCAAGCACAGATCAAGCCTCATTTTTTATTTAATACATTAGAATCCATTAATGCGTTAGCCATTCAAAATGAAGGTGAAAAAGTAAGTCAGATGGTACAGCGGTTAGGAAATATTTTACGAATTAGTTTTCAAGAAAAGGAAGAAATTCAAATCAAACAAGAAATTGAACATGTTAGAAGTTATTTGGAAATACAAAAATTTCGCTTTATTGATCATTTTGATTATGAATTTGATATATCTGAAGAGATTTTAGATTCCAGAATTTTAAAACTAACATTGCAACCTTTTGTAGAAAATAGTATACAACATGGTTTTGAACGAGCAGAACAAAAAGGGGAAATCCGTTTAATAGGGAAAATAGAGAATGAGAAATACATCGCAATTTATATTGAGGATAATGGGAAAGGCATTCCAAATGAAACTTTAGAAAAGTTCCAATATGAAAAAGATGTAAAGTTAAATCAACATTCTAATGTAACACATGGTTTAGGTATTAAAAATGTTGCTGAACGTGTTCGTATTCATTATGGAATTCCTTATGGGATTTTCATTTGCTCTCATGAGCGTGGGACAACGATCAAATGTGTTATACCTCTGGATAAGGATGTGATGACATGAAATTTAAATCGTTGATCGTAGATGATGAAATTCATATTGTAAAAAACTTACAAAAGGTGCTTCCTTGGCAAGAGATGGGATTCATCAGTGTGGAAACAGCAGTAAATGGTCAAGAGGCTATAGACATTATGACTAGTGATGGTGGAATCGACCTTATATTATGTGATATCAAAATGCCTGTGATGGATGGACTTACTTTTATTAAAAAACTTAGAGAAGTAAATAAAGAATGTGAAATATTATTATTAACGGGGTTTCAAGAGTTTCAATATGCGCAAAAGGCAATTGAATATCGAGTAAGTGAATATATTTTGAAACCGATTGATTATTTAAAACTAGAAGATACTATACATCGTTTGACTAAACATATTAAACATCGTAAACAGTCAATCGTGACTCAACAAAAGTTTGATAGTATATCAGACTTAGCTTACGAGAAAGTATTTTACGATATGGTTATGAACTATTCTTCATCTCAAATGTATACGTTAGGATTAAATGAAGATACCAACCTTATACAATCTAAACATTATCAATTTTGTTTAATACATATCGAGGATTATTTTAAAAAATCAATGGATTGGAGTAAGAAAGAAAAAACATTATGGAACTTCGCGGTTAGAAATGTATTACATGAAACGTTGGTTGAATTTATTGACCGCCCCATCGTATTACAAACACGTGATGGAGAATGGAGTGTCATATACGAATGTGATTTAAAAACTTATCAGGAAATTGACACGAATCATTACATGAAACACCTAGAAGAAATGGTTCAAAAATACTTGAAATTTAAAATTAATACAGTAGTTTGGGATAAAGCGGTTACTATGTCCTTACTTTCAGATACCTATCAAAAATTACAATCCGTTTTAGTGTTTAGATCAAATAAATTATATGTAAAACAGGAGAGTCAATCAGATTCTACTTCTCAATTTTCCATGTGGTATGTTGCAAAAGAATTAATTACAGGACTGAAACAATCAGATTCGCATAAAGTAGAGTTGGGTTTAGAACATTTAATAGAAGAAATTAATAACATAACGCAACATTCATATCAAACAGCTCAACAGGTATTACATTTTATGATTTTACATTTAATAAGAGAAATGAAAGAGCTGGACATTATTCGCTCTGAAGATGAACAAAAATATTGGAAGATGCTTAAACATAGCATTTCAATTAATGATCTGTTACAAGCGATAAACGAACTAGTTTACTTTTGTTTAGATAAAATTTGCAATAAAAAAAGTAGTGATGTATTAATGATCTCAGCGGGTGATTATATTCAACATCATATTTCATCTGATTTAAGTATTGATGAATTATCCAATTATTTAAAAATCAGTCCGAGTTATTTTAGTTTATTATTTAAACAGCATTTTCAAATGACTTTCATAGAGTATGTGACCAAACAAAGATTAGATTTAGCAAAGTCATTGTTAATTATGACAGATCATAGTATTACCAAGATCGGTAAAATGATCGGATATGCTGAACGAAGATATTTTACAAAAGTATTTCAAAAAAATGAAGGTTTATCACCTTCAGAATACAGATTGAAATTTCGAGATGAAGGAGTGAATTTTTAAAAACATGAAGTAAATCTAGAATGGAGGTATTTATATCGATATTCAAAATTTGAGTTTGGAGCAAAAAATAGGTCAAATGTTTATGTGTGGTTTTGATGGATTACAGCCATCTAAGGAAATTGAATGTTTAATTAGCAAATATCATTTAGGTGGGATTATATATTTTCGCAGGAATGTTTCTTCCATTGACCAAGTTCACCGATTATCGGTTTCATTACAACAAATGGCTGAAAAAAATGGTGATTTTCCATTATTCATTAGTTTAGATCAAGAAGGCGGAATGGTAAATCGTATAGATCAAGGTGTTACCCTCTTCCCAGGAAATATGGCATTGGGAGCTACAGGTGATCCAAATTTAGCATATCAAGTTGCAAGGATTTCAGGAAGCGAATTAAGCTCATTAGGAATTAACATGAATTTAGCTCCATGTTTAGATGTGAATAATAATCCAGCTAATCCTGTCATTGGTGTCCGGTCTTTCGGTGATTATGCAAAGTTTGTTGGTGATATGGGGAGCGCTATGGTAGAAGGTTATCAATCAGCTAATGTTTCCTCTGTTGTTAAACATTTTCCTGGTCATGGAGACACACAAGTAGATTCACATCTATCTTTACCTGAAATTACATATGATTTAAATAGATTGAAAGAAATTGAATTGGTTCCTTTTAAACAAGCAATTGAACATGGGGTTGATGCTGTTATGACGGCTCATATTTTGTTTCCTTCATTGGAGTCAGACCGTAAACCTTCAACGCTTTCCAATAAAATCATCACAGGTTTATTAAGGGAGCATTTGAAATTTGATGGTGTAGTTGTTACGGATTGTTTAGAAATGAATGCCATTTCAGAAGAGTTTGGCACTGCAGAAGGTGCCGTATTAGCTGTTGAAGCTGGTGCAGATATTGTTCTAGTTAGTCACTTATTTGAAAGACAGGTTATGGCGTATAATGCAGTGTTAAAATCGGTTCTAGAGGGCAGAATCTCTGAGCATCGAATAAATGAATCGGTAGAAAGAATTATAAAATTAAAAGAGAAACGGGATATTGCAAAGTACGATATTCATTTTGAACCGTCGAAAATAGGGTTAGATTCACATCAAAAAATAGTACAAGAGATAACTCAAAAGTGTGTTACTCTTGTAAAAGATAATACTCATCAACTACCTTTGGATATTAATAAAAAAACGCTGGTGATATGGCCAGAAGATAGACTTACAAGTCCTGTAGATGATGTAGGAAAACAGGAGACTAGTTTAGGAAAAATACTAAAATCAAGAATAACGGGATTATCAGAGGAAAAAATCCACACTGATCTTAACCATGAGGAGATTCATCAGATATTAAATATGAGTTCAACATTTGAACAAATTGTAGTAGCAACATATGATGTTAAGTCTTTCCCTAAACAAATAGAATTGGTTAAAATGTTGGCAGAGCGTTGTGAAAAGGAGAAATCTAAACTAATCACAGTTGCAATCAGAACACCTTATGATATACAAGCTTTTCCTGAGGTGAAGACATTTTTAGCATGTTATGAAAATCGACCGATGATGATTGAGGCATTAGCTAATGTTTTAGTAGGGACAGAAAAAGCAGTGGGGAAAGTTCCAGTTAAACTTTAAATTATTATAGTATTGATATTGATAATTATCCTGTATCGTATTCTTTATGCAAAAAGTGTATCTCAGTAACCTGAAATACACTTTTTTTGTAATTTATTATACTGTAGAGGGTAAGCCATATAGGTGATATCCCCAATTGTTTTGAAAAATCTAAATTTTTAATCAAAATATGCAAATGTTGTGATATAATAATATGTGAAAAAAAGAACTTTCACAATCAACGTAATTTAATCCCACCTATGATAAACAGAAAATATATATAGTTATTACTTTAAGGAAAATTAACTATACTCATAATGATTTCCACATAAATTTTATAAATAATCTACAATAATAGGAATTTCAATCTAACAACTACTTAAAAATTCAACCTAACTCATTATATATAACTTAATTAATCATGTATGAATTAATCTGTACTTTGTGTAAGCACTTACATTTTTAATAACCAACTCTAGCGATAACCAGTAAAGGTGGAGGCCATAGTAGGTTTAACTATGTGAATACAATCACAAATTGTGATTGATATATATTTCATTTTACAAGGGGGAAGATGTTAGACATGCACATCGTGGTTTGCGTAAAACAAGTACCTGACACTAGAATCATTAAAGTAAATCCAAAAACGAATACGTTAGACAGAAGAGGAATACCAGCTATTCTTAATCCTTTTGATTCACATGCCGTTGAAGCAGGTGTTCGATTGAAAGAAAAAGTAGGCGGAACCGTATCTGTATTATCTATGGGACCTCCGAATGCTGTAAAGATGATTAGGAAATGTGTAGAAATTGGTGCAGATGAAGGGTATCTGATCTCGGATCGTTTTTTCGCTGGAGCAGATACATTGGCAACAAGTTATGCACTATATAAAGCTTTTGAAAAAATGCTAGAAGAAAAACCAGTAGATATCATTATATGTGGAAAACAAACTATTGATGGGGATACAGGTCAAGTTGGACCTGGGATTGCTAGAAGATTGGATATCCCTCCGATAACGAATGTGATTGAAATTAAAGAAGTAGATGAGAAAGCAAGAAAAGTAGTAGTTAAAAGAAAATTAGAAGATGGATATGAAATAATTGAATCCAGTTTACCTTGTTTATTAACAGTGGAAAAAGATATAAATCCAGTATCTTATTCACCACTGCCAAATATGATAAAAGCAGCTCGTTATGAACCGACGATATGGAAAGTCGATGATTTAAACGATGTAGATAAAAAACAGCTAGGTTTAAAAGGATCACCAACAATCGTAGCAAAAATGTTTGCCCCTCCAAAACTTGAAGGCGGGAAAAAAATAGAAGGAAACGCTGTAGAGCAATCGAAGCAAATTGTATCCTTATTACTTGAAAAACCTGAGCTTTTCGAGAAAAAGAGGGGGAGAGCCTGATGGAAAATAACAGAGGTGTATGGGTATATATGGAACAAAAGGAAGGGCGAATTGTAAACGTATCTTTAGAATTATTAGGGGCAGGTCGAAAGCTTGCAGATAAACTGAATGTTCCCTTGTCTGGTGTTCTTTTAGGAGATAAAGTTAAACATTTATGTCCAACCATATTTGAATATGGAGCAGATGAAGTGTATGTAATGGATGATCCTATTCTTAAGAACTACCGTACTGAATCTTTTATGAAGGGTGTTAACCACTTTGCTGAAAAATACCAGCCTGAAATTTTTCTATTTGGTGCTACGCCAAACGGTAAAGATTTAGCAAGTGCCGTTGCAACCGATTTAAGTACAGGATTAACAGCAGATACTACCATGTTGGATGTAGAAGTGGAAACGAGATTACTAGAAGCAAGTCGCCCTGCTTTTGGGGGGAATATTATGGCTACGATTTTATGTAAAAAACATAGACCTCAAATGGCGACTGTTAGACCGAAAGTAATGAAAGCATTGCAGCCTGAAATGGGAAGCAAAGGAAAAATCATTGAAGAATCATTGGATGTTAAAGAAGAAAACTTACGCACGAAAGTATTGGAAATTGTAAAAGATACAAAGAAAAAATTAAAACTAGATGAAGCAGATATTATCGTGGCAGGTGGTAAAGGACTTGGAGATGAGAAAGGTTTTACGTTAATTCATGAGCTAGCAGAAGTTTTAGGAGGAAGTGTGGGTGCAAGTCGTGATGTAGTTGAAGCTGGATGGATCGGTCATGATCATCAAATAGGTCAGACTGGCATTACTGTAACACCTAAAATCTATTTTGCCATTGGGATCTCTGGAGCCGTACAACATGTTGTTGGGATGAAAAATTCCGAACTCATTATAGCCATTAATAAGGATGCAGGTGCACCAATTTTTGATGCTTCCACTTATTCCGTTGTTGGAGATGCACTAGAAATTTTACCTATTTTAATAGAAGAATTCAAAATTTCCTTAAAACAAGAGGTAGAGGAAGGGGAAGTAAAACATGCCTGAAAAATTTGATGTAATCGTTGTAGGAGCTGGACCATCGGGTACTTCCTGTGCTTATAAATGCGCTCAAGCAGGGTTAAAGGTATTACAAATTGAACGTGGAGAATATCCTGGATCAAAAAATGTAATGGGGGGCGTGCTTTATCGTAAACAAATGGAAGCCGTCATTCCTGAGTTTTGGAAAGATGCACCTGTAGAAAGAGCTATTGTGGAACAAAGAGCTTGGTTATTAGATAAAGATTCAATGGTAACAACTAGTGTGAAGAATAATAGTTGGGAAGAAGAACCATGTAACAACTATACGATATTACGAGCTAAATTTGATCAGTGGTTTGCGAATAAAGCCGTTGAAGCGGGTTCTTTGCTTATTAATGAAACCGTAGTGCTTGAATGTATCGTGGAAGAAGGAAAGGTAGTGGGGGTAAGGACAGATCGTCCTGATGGAGATGTTTATGCGGATGTGGTTGTACTTGCAGATGGTGTAAATTCACTTCTTGCTAAAAAGTTAGGATATCACAACGAATTAAAACCAGAAGAAGTAGCGCTTACCGTCATGGAAGTATTGAATCTTCCAAAAGAAGTCATTAATGATCGCTTTAATGTAACAGATAATCAGGGGGTTACAATAGAATTATTCGGAGATGCTACAAAAGGAAATTTAGGAACCGCCTTTATATATACGAATAAAGAAAGTTTGAACCTTGGAGTAGGAACAACACTTTCAAGCATGATTAAAGCTAAAATGAAACCTTATGAATTAATAGAGTATGTGAAAAATCATCCTATGGTCAGTCCGCTCATTAAAGGAGCTGAGTCAGCGGAATATTTAGCTCACTTAATTCCTGAGGGTGGTTATTATTCCATTCCGAAATTGTATGGCAATGGCGTATTATTAGTCGGGGATGCTGCACAAATGGTAAATGGTATTCATCGAGAAGGTTCAAACATGGCAATGGCTTCAGGAACGCTTGCTGCTGAAACAATTATTGCAGCTAAAGAAAAAGGGGATTTTTCAGAAGAAACGTTATCTAGTTATAAAACAGCTATACTTGATAGCTTTATAGGTAAGGATTTGAAGAAATATAAGGATGCAAATCATACCTTTGAAGAACAACCACAGTATTTTAAAGATTATATTCCAATGATCAATCGTGCTGCCAGCAGCTTTTTAACTGTTGACGGCACTTCCAAAAGAGACAAACAGAAGGAAGCTTTAAAAACATTTACCAAAGAAAAAGGCACGTTTACAGTTGTTAAAGACTTATATCGTGCATGGAAGGTGATGAAATAAATATGGAAGAGAATAAAAACGCTCAAACGATTGAAGAAAAACAATATTTAATTCGATTCAAGGCAGACACAGAATCTCATTTACACGTCTTGAGTCACGATGTTTGTATAGAAAAATGTCCGGATAAACTTTGTACAATATTTTGTCCAGCAGAAGTGTACAAATGGGAAGATATTCGGATGCATGTTGGTTATGAAGGCTGTCATGAGTGTGGAAGCTGCCGAATAGGTTGTCCACATGAAAATATTAAATGGGAATATCCTAAAGGCGGGCATGGTATTATCTTTAGGTTAGGATAATAGAGAGAGATTAGTCATTCTTGAATTTAGGAATAAGAAAAAATATTAAGTTGAGGCACTGCTTTTATGGTGGTGTCTCTTTATATTGATTTTTTATTTTAAACTCATCTAAAATTTATTATTAAAACTTCATATGTTATTATAGTTGTATTAATATTTGGATTTGAAAGGACATCAATCTATGGATAAAATGTTGGACAAGTTATCAATAAAAGGTTTAATTGAACAAAGTATAAATACTGATGCAAAAATCATTGCATTAACAAAATTATTAGCTGACCAAGGTGTGATAAGTTTAGAAGAATTTAACGAAGAACATCAAAAAGTTATGAAAAAATTTGATAGTTTAATGGAAGAATGGAGTAAATCTGAACACGAATAGAAGAAATTAAACCAATTTAAAGATAATTTCGGTAAAACCGTCTCATCTTTTTTTATAGAAAGAGCCAATATTTGAAATGGGATTGATAGATTATAAATTCATCACAATCCCATAGTGCATTCGGTTTATTTAAAAAAAACATACTAATGCAAAATTTTTTTGATTAGACAAAACAACAAAAAAAAGCTTGCAATTAGAAAGAGAATGATACTAGGTATGACTGCGAATACGATAGTGAGTTGTATGAGTTCATCTTGTAGACTTGGATTTCTTGCAACTCCTAAGACAAGACCATTAGTGGCGATTCCTAAACCAATCGCAATTCCAGCCAATGCAATGAAAGCACCTAAACATAAACCACAAATTCTTTTGCATTTGTCCATCTTTTCACCTCCCTCATGATGTAGGAGATTCAAAAAACAATTGCTATAGGTATTAATCACATCATGTGAATTTCTTTTAATTTATGCACTGGAGATATAGATGGTTTGTATGAAAGCCCTTTTTTTAAAAAAAAGGGCTTTCGGATATTTGATAGGTACAAGTTTACTGATAAACTATTCCACAATTTATCCTATGATTTTTATTGTAAAGAGGCCACCTCTATAGGTGGTTTCACCCACTAGTGATGCGTATATTAAAGTTTTTTATCATCCACTTGATCTAACCAAGCTTCAATTTCATTAATTACAGACTGAACACAACCGTCTTTAAATGGTGAAATTAAATTAGCTTCTTTCACAAGTTCTATGAAAGACTTACTACCCCCTAAGTTACATAAGTGTAAATAATCTTTCCATGCTTCAGAAGGGTTTTCTTGTGCTCTTTTCCAAAATTGTAAGGCGCAAATTTGTGCTAAAGTATAATCAATGTAGTAAAAAGGAAAATTGAATATATGAGCTTGTTTTTGCCAAAAACCACCGTTTTCTAAATAATGATTATCATCATATTTACGGTGAGGCAAATAGACTTTTTCAATTTCTCTCCACTTAGCTTTTCTTTGCTGTGGACTAGCTTCTGGATTATCGTATACAAAATGCTGGAACTCATCGACAGCTACACCGTAAGGTATGAACAGAATGGCTCCACTTAAATGAGCAAATTTGTACTTTTCTGTGTTTTCTTCAAAAAATAATTCCATCCAAGGCCAGGTTAAAAACTCCATACTCATCGAATGAATTTCACAGGCTTCAGCAGTAGGCCATTTATATTCAGGTAGATTTATAGAACGACTCCTATAAACTTGAAAGGCATGACCGGCTTCATGTGTTAATACATCAATATCATCTGACGTGCCATTAAAGTTAGAAAATATAAATGGAGATTTATACTCATTAATATACGTACAATATCCGCCACCAGCTTTTCCTTTTTTGCTTACTAAGTCCATTAATTCATTGTTGGACATGAATTGAAAAAATTCATTTGTTTCAGGAGATAGTTTTTTATACATCGTTTTGCCATGATTTATAATCCATTCTGCATCTCCTTTAGGTGCGGCATTCCCAGATTTAAAGTTGAAATTCTCATCATAGTTATAAAGAGTAGATATTTCGATACGTTCTTGTTGCCTCTGGCGAAGTTTAGTTGCTAAAGGTACTATAATCTCCCTAACTTGTTTTCTGAAATTAGAGACCATTCTAGCATCATAATCTGTTCTCGACATTCTGTTATAACCTAACTGAGTAAATGAATCATAACCCAAAGTTTTTGCAATTTTGGTACGAACTTTCACTAACTGATCATAAATGTTATCGAACTGCTCTTCATGTTCTACAAAAAAGCCAGTTCTTGCATTCTCGGCTTTTTTACGTAGTTTACGGTCTGGGGACTGGGTATACGCATTTAACTGTTGTAAGTTAAGTTCATCTCCTTCAAAATTAATTTTTGCTGATGCAATTAACTTTACGTATTCACTTGATAATTTATTTTCTTTTTGTAAATCCTCTATAATGTCAGGTGAAAAGGTTTTTAAAGTGAGTTCTGCTAATTCAAAGAGTTGTTTCCCCCATTTTTCTTCTAAATGATCACGGTATTTAGAATGAACAAGCGCATTGTAGAATTTATTAGTAATGTTCTCCATAATCGGTTTTTTTTCATCCATGTATTCTTGTTCTTTTTTATAAAATTCATCGTTAGTATTCACAGTATGTCTTATGTAAACTAGTTGACTCATAGAATCAAATGAATTACGAATCTCATTAATCTTATTCATGGATTGAGTTTGTTGTTCTGCATTATTAGAAGAATTAAATTCTTCTAATAAAATATTAAATTGTTGTTCAATGCTTTTTATGTCTGGCCTAACGTATTCCATTTGATTAAATTTCTTAATGTCTTTCATTTCCATACCAACCACCTATTCTAATTATATTTAAACCTAATATATATATATTCGATATCAGAATACAATTCCTCCTCCATTATAAAATCTTTCAATACTAAATAACAACATTTCCCATATAATATGTCATAATATTGAAAAGCACGTTATACTAAATTTTAAGGAGGGACAACGTATGTTAAAAAAAGGATTCGATCCCAACTTCTTAGGAAATGATTACATTATCCCGATTCCAAGGTTAATTGATCAAACCAAATTAGATGCATTAAACTGTGGTGAGCTTTTTCATTATACTCATTTTTCTTTAGTGATGAATAAAAGGCGCAGATTTTTAATTTATGGTGCTAATAATATAGACAAAAATACGATGAAAAATGTTAGTCGCAAGGATGATTGGCATTTTTGTAATCGGA
This sequence comes from Chengkuizengella sp. SCS-71B, assembly GCF_040100845.1. Classification (NCBI taxonomy): domain Bacteria; kingdom Bacillati; phylum Bacillota; class Bacilli; order Caryophanales; family Paenibacillaceae; genus Chengkuizengella; species Chengkuizengella sp. SCS-71B. The sequence goes on from NZ_JAZHSH010000001.1 coordinate 1,414,621, forward strand.
TGGGTGTAGAGAATCAGATTGGAAACGAATTCTATAGAAATAATCCTTGGGATCGAGGGCATATGGTTCGAAGGAGAGACGTTTGTTGGGGAAGTTTAGAAGAAGCAAAACAAGCGAATTTTGATTCTTTTTGCTGGGGGAATATCGTTTTACAGCACGGTGAAATTAATCAAGGGATTTGGAATCAAATTGAAAATTGGATTTTAGAGCTTGATGATAATTACTTGAAAAAACTATCCATTTTTACAGGTCCTATTTTTACAGATCATGATAGGGAATATTGTGGGGAAGATCGAAAGTTAGGCTGTGGTATTCAAATACCGGCTGGGTTTTGGAAGGCCATGTTTTATATTAATAAAAAAAAGGAATTACGTTCTTTAGCTTTTGTAGTTAAACAAGATGATTTTTGGTTCAATGAATATGGTAAGCTGTTTAAAACCATTGAAAATTATCAAGTATCATTAAATATGGTCAGCCAAATTTCGGGTGTAGAGTTTGAAGATGTATTATATGATACGAATCCATTGTTTTTTTGGTCAAACCAGTTTACTTTTGGTAAAAATATTGAAACGCCTGAGCTTTATAAAATTCGTGGTAAACAGGACTTAATTATTGAACGTGAGAATTAATAAGTCACCATATTAACCAAGTATTTCCAGTTAATTTCGGAGGGGTATATGATAACAAATATAATAAACATCGTAGGTCAAAAAGTGATTTTAAGAGACTTAACAGAAAAAGATGTAGAGATGATATACTATTGGAATTATGAAGCTGATGATAGAGAGCATTTAAAGTGGAACGGTCCTTATTACAATAGACCTGAAAAGACTCTTGATCAGTTTTTGGAAGATCATAAGGATGATTTTATAAAAGTTGGCACAGCTCAACCGAGGAATATATTAGTCATTGAAGTTGATGGTAAGTTAATTGGTACAGTAAGCTGGTATTGGGAGGATGAATGTACGAATTGGCTTAATAATGGAATTGTTATTTATGATTCTAAATATTGGTCTGGTGGATATGGAACAGAATCTTTTTCCTTATGGACGGATTATATTTTCAAAAAAATGGATGTTGTAAGGATAGGCATTTCTACTTGGTCAGGAAATGAAAGAATGATTCGCCTAGCTAGTAAGATAGGTATGGTAGAGGAAGGAAGAATTAGAAAAGCTAGAATTGTAAATGGGGAGTATTATGATTCTGTTAAGATGGGGATTTTAAGAGAGGAATGGATGGAGTTGATCAAACAACATCCTAAGCCCAGTTAGAGGCTTAGGATGTTTTCGGATGGCTTTTATAATCAAATATGATTAGGGGTTAAATAAGATAGTTTTTAAAAAAAACTGTCTCTAATCTATCGCTTGTTCTAATGACGTGGACGCTGTATTTTGTACGATTTTGACATCATCTACTCCAGCCTCTACCAAGCTAGGGCTGCCAGCATCTGCCGCTTCGATTTGAAGATGAACATTCTCTCCAGCATAAGCTGAAAGATCAAGAGATTGATTGGACCAAGCTGCATCTTGATCACTGGATGTTCCTAATTCTTCAAATAAAGTTACAACGCTTCCATCTGGACGAACGAGTTTCAAACGGAAGAAATCATCACTATTAGCATTAGAATAATGACTTAAGTAATAAGTGAAAGATAATGTAAGTGATCCATCAGTTGGTAATGAAATAGCAGGTGATTTAATAGTAGTGACTCCACTATCAATATCATTGGCACCTACAGAACTACCTGCACTTCCTCCAGTTACAAGATCATAACTTCCACTTGGTGTTGTTCCTTGTTGTTTTGTTCCGCTATAGCTTGTAGTTTCAGGATTTGCTCTTTCCCACATACCTGTTGTAGCAGTATCGCTTCCGTTAGGGTTTGCAGTCCAACCTTTATTCGTTTCGAAATCATCTTCAAATACTACAGTTGGATCGGGACCAGGGACATCCCCCCCACTTACTGCAGCAAATGCATTCACTCTTCCATGCTCCCAATAACTTCCTGTTCCAGTAATTGCGTCTGCAGTACTTTCGATTCTATCGCGGATTTCAACATTTGTTAAACCTTGTGATGCAAGTAGACCTGCTAAACCAGCAGTATGTGGAGCAGCCATCGATGTTCCGCTGATTGTATTATATCCACCATTATTCCACGTAGAAATAATATCTTGACCAGGTGCAGCCACATCTACCCAAGATCCATAAGTAGAAAACCATGCTTTATTGTCGTTGGAATCTGTAGCAGCCACTGCCAATGAATTTGTATAGTAGGCTGGGTAATGTGGACTAGTCGATCCTGCATTACCAGCAGCAGCTACGACAACAACGCCTTGATTCCACGCATAGTTAACAGCACTTTCTACTGCTGAAGAAGGAGCAGTGCTTCCAAGACTTAAGTTAATTACATCTGCTCCATTATTTGCAGCATAAGTAATTCCATCAGCAACACCTTGATTTGTACCTGAACCAGCATTGTTCAGTACGCGTACAGGCATGATACTAACATTTGGAGCTACACCAGCAACCCCTATACTATTGTTCGTAATTGCTCCGACTGTTCCAGCTACATGTGTGCCGTGTCCATTCCCATCAGAAGGATCGTTATCATTATCGATGAAGTCATAACCTGAGGTTACTTTCCCTTGCAAATCTTCATGATTTGCTTGAACTCCTGTGTCAATAACAGCAACGACAACAGATGAGCTACCTTGTGTGATGTCCCAAGCTTGCTCGGCATTCATTTTTTGAGGACCATATTGGTTACTTGAATAAAGTGGATCGTTTGGAGTAAATAGAGCGTAGTATTCAATAATAGGTTCTGCATATTCTACATCGGCTCTGTTTTTATATTGTTTTAAGGCTTTCTCTACAGATTTTCCTTTGACTTTGATAACTTCAAAACCAATTTGTTCATTTTTCTTAATGACCTCTGCTTTTTCTTCTTGATGGATTTGTTTTATCATTTCTTTGGAAGTTTTATCTTTGAATTTTACTATGATTGTACTGTCTTGTGAAGTAGACTCTGCTGAACTAGTAATTGAAAAAGATAGAATTAGTGCAATTGCCATAAAAACAGAAAATAATTGTTTTAATTTCATTGCTTACCCTCCGATTATTTTTTTGTTACAAAAGCCATCACCTAATTTCATTTAACTATCAAATTATCCCCTAAGTCATACTTTACAGAATATTCTTAATTTTGTAAATATATAACATAAAAGTTTATATTATGAATCTTTATAAAATTGAAACATTTTCTTTGTTTATTATGAATATCAATTATAGTTTAATTTAAAATTATGCATGTTAATAGAGCATTTAACTAACACATAACCATTTTAACACGTTAAACTGGTAATAAAAATAAAAAATGAAACATATTTCTATTTTTATTTTTTTCCGATATAATAGAATTGTAGAAATTAATTTAATATATCTGTAATGGAAGCGCATACAGGATAAATATAACCTTTGTATCCAATGGAATTAAGGAGGAATTTTTGTGGGGAAAACAGTGATTTTAAGTGCAGTTCGTACACCTTTTGGAAAATTTGGAGGGGGTTTAAACTCATTAAAAGCCGTCGAGTTAGGTGGTATAGCTGTAAAGGAAGCGCTAGTTCGTGCTGGTGTCAATCCTGAAAATGTAGATGAAGTTATTTTGGGCTCTGTATTACAGGGGGGACAAGGGCAAATCCCTTCAAGACAAGCTGCTAGATTAGCTGATATACCTTGGGATGTCAAAACGGAAACGATAAATAAAGTTTGCGCATCAGGTTTAAGAAGTATTACGTTAGGAGATCAAATCATTCGTTCAGGTGATGAGGAAGTGATTGTAGCAGGAGGAATGGAATCTATGAGTAATGCCCCTTACTTTATGGATAAAGCACGTTGGGGTTTAAGAATGGGTGATAACAGTGTGAAAGATATGATGATTCATGATGGTTTAACTTGCAGTTTTTTTGGTGTGCATATGGGTACCTATGGAAATGGAGTTGCAGAAGAATACAGAATAACTCGTGAAGAACAGGATGAATGGGCTTTTGGAAGTCATCAAAAAGCACTTGAGGCTATTGAATCAGGGAAGTTAGCAGAAGAGATTGTATCTGTTGAAGTCCCTGGTAAAAAAGGTCAGTTTCAGATTGTAGAACAAGATGAAGCCCCTAGAAAAGACACTAGCTTAGAAAAACTTACATCATTAAAACCTGTATTTGGAAAATATGGAACGATCACAGCTGGAAATGCACCTGGAGTGAATGATGGTGCAGCAGCTCTCGTATTAATGGATGAAGAACGTGCACAACGTGAAGGTAAACAGCCTATTGCTACTATTTTAGGTCATGCAGAAATCGCTGTAGAAGCAAAAGATTTTCCTAAAACACCTGGTCTTGTTATTAATAAATTATTACAAAAAACAGGAAAAACAACAGACGATATTGATTTGTTTGAAATAAATGAAGCCTTTGCAGCAGTTGCTTTGGCGAGTAAACAAATTGCTTCTTTGGACGTAAATAAAATTAATGTAAATGGAGGAGCCGTTGCACTTGGACATCCAATAGGAGCTAGTGGAGCTAGGATAGTCACTACGCTAATTCATGAGTTAAGAAGACGAGGTGGAGGATTAGGTGTTGCAGCAATTTGTAGTGGCGGGGGACAAGGAGATGCCTTATTGATAGAAGTGTAAACGGAGGGAAGTTCAAATGAAGATACAAAAAATAATGGTGATTGGTGCAGGACAAATGGGTGCTGGAATAGCACAAGTTTGTGCAATGTCAGGGTTTGATGTTGTCTTAAATGATATCGATCAAAAAAGTATAAATCGAGGAATAAATACCATCCAAAAAAATTTATCACGCCAAGTAGAAAAAGAGCGTATAAGCAATGAACAGAAACAATCGGTTTTAGAGCGAATTACTTCTACTTTACTTCTTAATGAGGTAAGTGATGTAGATCTGGTAATTGAAGCAGCAGTTGAGAATATGGAGGTAAAGTCAAACCTTTTTGCTAAATTAGATTCCATCACATCAGAACATACCATTTTAGCAACAAATACTTCTTCACTTCCTATTACTGAAATTGCTGCAGCAACTAAACGACCTGAAAAAGTGATCGGCATGCATTTTATGAATCCTGTACCCGTGATGAAGTTAGTTGAAATCATTCGAGGGTTAGCAACGAGTGATGAGGTTTATGAAATAATTGAGGATTTAACAGAAAAACTGAACAAAGTCCCCGTAGAAGTAAATGATTTTCCAGGTTTTGTTTCTAATCGAATTTTAATGCCAATGATTAATGAAGCCATATATACAGTTTACGAGGGAGTTGCAACACCTGAAGCGGTTGATGAAGTCATGAAGTTAGGCATGAATCATCCTATGGGTCCATTGACACTCGCAGATTTTATAGGTTTGGATACTTGTTTGTATATTATGGAAATCTTGCATGATGGTTTTGGTGACGATAAATATCGTGCGTGCCCGTTGTTAAGAAAATATGTTAAAGCAGGTTGGTTAGGAAGAAAATCAGGTAGAGGATTTTATATTTATGAATAAAAAACAATCGTTGTTTTAGAGATATTTTTAAAATTCAACTTATATCTTAGAAAGTGAATATTAGGGGGAATGAATATTGAACCTTAGATTTACATCTGAACAAGAAATGTTGAAAAAGATGGTTAGAGCTTTTGCAGAGGATGAAATCACTCCTTTTATTGATCGTTTAGAAAATGGGGAATTTCCTAGAGAAATCATTAATAAAATGTCTAAACTTGGACTGTTAGGAATTACAATTCCTGAAAAATTTGGTGGAGCAGCAATGGATTTTACTTCATACATTATTGCTATTCATGAAATATCTAAGGTTAGCGCGGCTCTAGGTGTTATTTTATCTGTTCATACTTCCGTTGGGACAAATCCAATTCTCTATTATGGAACAAAGGAGCAGGTGTCAAAGTATATACCTAGATTAGCTTCAGGATCACATCTGGGAGCCTTTTGTTTGACAGAATCAAGTTCGGGATCAGATGCAGCCAGTCTCAAAACAAAAGCAATAAAACAAGGGGATTATTATGTTTTGAATGGTTCAAAGATGTTTGTAACTAATGGCGGAGAAGCGGACACCTATATATGTTTTGCTAGAACAGATCAAAGTCAAACAGGGAGTCGTGGCATTTCTGCATTCATAGTTGAAAAGAATACTGAGGGGTTAGTGTTCGGTAAAGATGAGAAGAAAATGGGTTTACATGGTTCGAGGACGGTTCAATTAATATTTGATAATATGAAGATACCCTCTTCAAATTTATTAGGTGAAGAAGGACAGGGTTTTAAAATTGCCTTAGCTAACTTAGAAGTTGGACGAATTGGAATTGCTGCACAGGCGTTAGGTATTGCAGAAGCAGCATGTGAGCATGCAATCAAGTATGCCAAAGAGCGTCAACAATTTGGAAAACCGATTGCTGAGCAACAAGGGATAGCATTTAAACTAGCAGATATGGTAACTCTTGTGGAAACTGCAAGATTACTAGTTTATCGTGCAGCTTTTTTAAAGACGAGTGGTTTACCGTGTAGAAAAGAAGCTTCAATGGCAAAATTATATGCATCTAAAGCTGCAATGGAAGTTACAACGGAAGCAATACAAGTATTTGGTGGTTATGGTTATACAAAGGAATATCCAGTTGAACGCTTTTTTAGAGACGCAAAAGTGACTCAGTTGTATGAAGGTACTAGTGAAATTCAAAAAATTGTAATTAGTAAAGAACTTTAAATAGATTTTGTTCAAAAATTGCTGAAAGGTAGATGGTTATGAATTTTAAACTAACAGAAGAACATACCATGATTCAAGACATGATTCGTGATTTTGCTAAAAATGAAGTGGCACACACAGCGGCTGAACGTGATGAAGAGGAACGTTTTGATCGTGAGATTTTTGATAAAATGGCTGAATTAGGACTAACAGGAATTCCTTGGCCAGAACAATATGGAGGGATAGGCAGTGATTATTTAGCATACTGCATAGTTGTTGAAGAGCTTTCACGCGTTTGCGCTTCAACTGGAGTTACGTTATCTGCCCATACATCATTGGCTGGATGGCCTATTTATACGTTTGGAACAGAAGAACAAAAGCAGAAATATTTAAAACCAATGGCATTAGGTAATTCAATTGGTGCATATGGTTTAACAGAGTCTGGTTCTGGTTCAGATGCAGGAGGTATGAAAACTACTGCAGTACGAGATGGGGATGACTATATACTGAATGGATCAAAGATTTTTATAACAAATGGGGGCGTAGCTGATTATTATGTTGTTTTTGCTCTTACAGATCCTTCAAGCAAACATAATGGAACAAGTGCATTCATTGTCGAGAAAGACTTTAAAGGATTTTTGGTAGGTAAAAAGGAAAGTAAACTCGGTATTCGTTCTTCACCTACGACAGAAATCATCTTTGAAGATTGTCGTGTTCCGATGGAAAATAGGTTAGGAAAAGAAGGCGAAGGCTTTAAAATTGCTATGAAGACATTAGATGGAGGACGTAACGGCATAGCAGCACAAGCGGTAGGTATTGCTCAAGGTGCACTTGACGCTGCAATCGCTTATGCGAAAGAAAGACATCAATTTGGTAAGCCGATCATTCATCAGCAAGGAATTAGCTTTAAGTTAGCAGAGATGGCTACTAGTATTGAAGCAGCAAGATTATTAACTTATCAAGCAGCTTGGTTGGAATCAGAAGGTTTGCCTTACGGAAAAGAGTCAGCCATGTCTAAATTGTTTGCAGGAGATACTGCAATGAAAGTGACAACAGAGGCTGTACAAGTTTTTGGTGGATATGGGTATACAAAGGATTATCCTGTAGAACGTTATATGAGAGACGCTAAAATTACCCAGATATATGAAGGGACGCAAGAAATTCAAAAGCTAGTTATTGGAAGAATGTTAACAAAGTAACATTAATGCAGATATAGTAAAATATAGGATGCAATCCTTAAAAACATAATGAGATTACTGAAGGGGGTATTTCTTTTGAGTAGCGAAGAAATATATCGTCCACAAAACCACATTCGATTCGTTACTGCATCCAGTCTTTTTGACGGACATGATGCATCGATTAACATAATGAGGAGAATTTTACAGGCTAGTGGTGCAGAGGTTATTCATTTAGGTCATAACAGATCGGTAGAGGAAGTGGTGAATGCAGCGATTCAAGAAGATGTTCAGGGTATTGCAATCTCCTCTTACCAAGGTGGTCACGTAGAATATTTTAAGTATATGTATGATTTATTAAATGAAAAAGGTGCATCACATATTCGAATTTATGGTGGTGGGGGTGGTGTGATTATCCCTCGTGAAATCCAAGAATTACATGAATACGGAATATCGGGTATTTTTACACCAGAAGATGGCAGAACCTTAGGGTTGCAGGGCATGATTAATAAAATGTTAGAGGAATGTGACTTTTTAACTATTAATCACAATATTTCAGAAGAAATAACTAAATTAAGAAATGGAGAACCTGTTTCCATAGCTAGAATGATCACTGCTGCTGAAATAAGTGTGAATGATGATTATGAACCAGCAACCCAAGTAATGAACAAAGTCAAACAAATGACTCGAAAAGTCCCTGTAATCGGTATAACTGGGACAGGTGGAGCTGGAAAAAGCTCACTTACAGATGAGCTGATTCGTAGATTTATAAATGAAATTCCCAATAAAAAAGTGGCTATTTTATCTGTTGATCCAACGAAACAAAAAACGGGTGGCGCATTATTAGGAGATCGAATTCGGATGAATGCGATATTTTCATCACGTATATATATGAGGAGTTTGGCAACTAGAGGATCAAGATCTGAATTATCTTTAGCGATTCATGATGCATTGGCTGTAGTGAAAGCAGCGGATTTTGATGTTATCGTTGTTGAAACGAGTGGAATTGGACAGGGAGATGCGGAAATCTCTGAAATTTGTGATGTAAGTTTATACGTTATGACAAGTGAGTTCGGAGCACCCTCTCAGCTTGAAAAAATTGATATGTTGGATTTTGCAGATTTAATTGTCATTAATAAGTTTGAGAGAAAAGGTTCAGAGGATGCTAAAAATCAAGTACAAAAGCAATTTCAACGCAGTCATACGTTATTTGAACAAGAACTAGATGAAATGCCTGTATATGGAACGATTGCAAGTCAATTTAATGATGCAGGAACAAATTCCTTGTTTGTAGCTCTAATTGAAAAATTAAATGAAAAATTGGGGTTGAATTGGACGACATCGTTAACTAAAGAGAAGGAAATCAAAAAACAAAATATCATTATTCCTAATAAACAAAGACATTATTTAAGAGACATTTCCGACACCGTCAGGAGATATCATGGACACGCAGAAGAGCAGGAAAACATTGCTCGATCTTTATATCAAATTGAAGGTACGATCAATATATTGAAGGAAAAAGACGAAGAAGTGTCACCTGCTTTGCAAGTTTATTTAGAGGACTATCACCAAAAATTGTCTGCATCATCTAGACGTATATTAGAACAATGGGAGGATCAAAAGCAAAAATATAGCTCTCAACAATTTATATCTAAAGTACGTGACAAAGAAATTGTCACTGATTTAACGACAACAAGTTTATCAGGATTACAAATTCCCAAAGTCTCTTTACCAAAGTTCAAAGACTATGGGGAAATTATTCGTTGGGTTTATAAAGAAAATGTGCCAGGTTCATTCCCTTATACTGCGGGAGTTTTTCCTTTTAAACGTGAAGGTGAAGATCCGAAACGTCAGTTTGCAGGTGAAGGAACACCTGAACGAACGAATCGTCGTTTTCATTATTTATCAAAGGATGATACGGCAAAAAGACTGAGTACTGCTTTTGATTCCGTTACTTTATATGGTGAAGATCCAGATATTCGACCTGATATTTACGGAAAAGTTGGAGAAAGTGGAGTCAGTATTTGTACACTAGATGATATGAATAAGTTGTATGATGGATTTGATTTATGCGCTCCAACGACTTCTGTATCGATGACAATTAACGGACCGGCCCCTATTATTTTAGCAATGTTTTTAAACACTGCAATTCAACAGCAAATACAGAAAGTACAAGGGGAATTGGGACGTCCTTTATCAGAAGATGAACAAATGGATGTGAAAAACAATACTTTACAATCCGTAAGAGGAACTGTGCAGGCAGATATTCTAAAAGAAGATCAAGGACAAAACACTTGTATTTTTTCAACAGAGTTTGCCCTGCGTTTAATGGGAGATATTCAGGCGTATTTTATTGAAAAGAACGTTCGTAATTATTATTCTGTATCCATTTCTGGTTACCATATTGCTGAAGCAGGTGCCAATCCAATTTCACAGCTGGCATTTACATTGTCAAATGGGTTTACCTATGTTGAATACTACTTAAGTCGGGGTATGAATATTGATGACTTTGCTCCGAATCTTTCTTTCTTTTTCAGTAATGGTCTAGATCCAGAATATACTGTAATAGGTAGGGTGGCTCGTCGTATTTGGGCAACTGTGATGCGTGATAAATATGGGGCAAATGAGCGAAGTCAAAAACTGAAATATCATGTACAAACATCAGGCAGATCTTTACATGCTCAAGAAATTGATTTTAATGATATTCGAACAACACTTCAGGCTTTAATGGCATTGCAAGACAATTGTAATTCTTTACACACCAATGCTTATGATGAAGCTATAACAACACCTACAGAAGAATCTGTTAGACGAGCAATGGCCATTCAAATGATCATAACGAAAGAACATGGACTAACAAAGAATGAAAATCCAATGCAAGGATCATTTATTATTGAAGAACTTACTGATCTTGTTGAGGAAGCTGTACTACAAGAATTTGAGCGTATCAATGATCGTGGTGGAGTATTAGGTGCAATGGAAACTCAATATCAACGCGGAAAAATACAAGAAGAATCCATGTATTATGAAATGAAAAAACACTCGGGTGAATTCCCGATCATAGGTGTGAACACATACATCAATCCGAATCCACCTTCAGATGAAGAAGTAAATAATATGGAGCTAGCGAGGGCGACTAAGGAAGAAAAAGAAACTCAAATTAGAAATTTGCATGACTTTCAGGAGCGAAATAAAGAACATTCGAATATTGCTTTAAATCGTTTAAAATCAAAAGCTATCAATGGAGAAAATATTTTTGAAGAACTAATGGAAACAGTAAAGGTAGCAAGTTTAGGACAAATTACAAAAGCTTTGTATGAAGTCGGGGGGCAGTATCGCAGAAATATGTAGATAGTGATTCAATGTTTATATTTTTATAAATTATAGAAAAATATTTTAGCTATTTGAGTGTAATAAACTTCTAATTATAAATTAGAAGTTTTATTTTTTCTAGACATATAAAGTTTAATTTTACAATTTATTACTATGAAAGCGCTAACGAAAAATATTGTTATTTTTATAAAATTTTTAGAAGGAAATTGTTAGAAAGTATAGAATACTTGGTATTTATATTTATTTATTTTTTTGAATGAATATTATCTTTGTTTGTATTAAAAAAAAGTTTTTTACTCTCATACAATTAGAAAGGAGGTGGGGATATCTGAATGTGTGATCAGATGAAAATAAAGTTATATCCATTAACACATCCTCAGAAAAGAGTATGGTATATTGAACAAATTTACCCCAACACCTCTATGTATAATATTGGTGGACCTGTAAAAATAAATGGTTTAATTGATTTTCAATTATTGGAAAGAGCAATTCAAACTCTAATTCGTGCACATGATGGATTAAGGATTAAATTATTCGAAGCTGATGGGGAAATTAGTCAGTATGTCAGTGAATATGAAGAAGAAGCTTTAAAATTTAAGGATTTTTCTACTTTTGAATATCCAGATCTTCATTTTAAACAGTGGGTGGAAGATGAGGCTGGAAAACCATTTATTTTAAATGAAAAATTATTTGAGTTTAGTTTATTTAGAATCTCAGATTCAGAAAATGGGTATCTTATAAAACTTCATCATATTATAGCAGACGGTTGGTCCATAAACATCATCACTGAACAGATTAGAGAAATTTATATGAAGTTACTTCATGGAGAATCCATTACAGGTGAACTTTCAATTTCATACTTGGAGTATATTAATCAAGAACAAACTTATTTTAAATCAGATCGCTTTATTAAAAATAAAAACTTTTGGAATAATTTATACAAAACTCTACCAGAAGGGTTTATAAACAAAAATTCAGATTTTACTAAAGGAACAAGAAAAACATTTCAAATAACACCTCAACTTTCCTCAAAGATTAAAAACTTTGCAAAAAATAATAATGTATCGTTAAATACATTTTTTATATTCTCATACCTTTTATATCAAAATAAAATCACACACCAAAGAGACCTCATTATAGGTACGCCTGTTCTAAACAGATCAGGTCAAAAGGAAAAAAGTATTTTAGGCATGTTTACGAGCACAATGCCTTTTAGATTTCAAATCGATGAAAAGGCTTCTATATTAGATACATTAAAATCTATGAATCGTGAATTGATGAGATGTTATTTCCATCAAAAATATCCCTATGATGTATTAATGAGAGATCTGCAGCTACAAAAAAGAGGATATCATCAATTATTTGATACAAGTGTAAATTATTATAATACGAAATTAGAAACTCAATTCAATGATTCCCAAGTAGAAAATATAGAATTTTATAGTGGACATCAAGTGTATTCTTTACAACTAGTTATTAAAGACTGGTTAGATTCTGGAAATTTAATGGTCGAATTTGATTATAAAACAAGTGAATACGATGAAGAAAAGATTGTAGGAATGTATCATCGATTGAATATTCTAATAAATAAAATTTTAGTAGATTGCAATGCAAAAATTGAAGAGATAAATCTTTTATCAAATAAAGAGAAAAGAGAGCTCATTACTGAATTTAATGCAACAGAGTCTCATTACCCAGAACATAAATCAATCATTCAATTATTTGAAGAGCAGGTTTCAAAAACTCCCGATAAAATAGCTATTCGATTTAATGAAAAAGAATATTCTTATCAGCGGTTAAATGAGAAAGTAAACCAACTCGCTAGGTTATTATTAAACAAAGGTTTACAAAAAGAATCCATTGTAGGATTACTAACATATCATTCTATTGAAAGTGTAATTAGTATGTTAGCGGTGTTGAAAGCTGGTGGAACTTACATGCCTATAGATCCTGATTATCCTGAAGACCGAATCACTTATATGCTTTTAGATTCAGATTGTAAAATGTTACTAGTTAATTTTGAGTATTGTAGACCATTTAATGGGGAGGTTATTAACCTTTGTAACGACGATATCTTTAAAGGAGATACTTCAAACCTTGATATTGAATACTTTTTGTTTCAATTAGCTTATGTCATTTACACATCAGGTTCTACAGGTAAGCCAAAAGGAGTGATGATTGAACAACAAGGGTTAGTGAATTATATATGGTGGGCAAAACAAATGTACGTAAAAGATGAATATGAAGTCTTCCCTCTTTATTCATCGTTAGCATTTGATTTAACGGTAACATCTATTTTTACACCACTAATCAGTGGAGGGAAGATTGTTGTATATCGAAATGATGAAGATGAGTATGTATTATACAAAATTCGTAGTGAAAATCAAGCTACTGTAGTGAAACTTACTCCTTCACATTTATCTTTATTAAAAGATATGGACAATACAAAGAGTTCAATTCAAAGGTTTATAGTTGGAGGAGAGGATCTGAGTGTAAATCTGTCAAGAAAGGTTTTTGAAAGCTTTGGTGGAAAAGTTGAAATCTTTAATGAATATGGACCAACTGAAACTGTTGTAGGGTGTATGATTCATAAATATAACATTGAAAAAGATGCCAAGCATTCTGTTCCCATTGGAAAACCTGCTCATAATGTAAACATTTATATTCTTGATCCAAACTTGAATCCTGTACCTGCAAATGAAATTGGGGAAATGTACATTTCTGGAGATGGAGTCGCAAGGGGATACTTAAATCGTGAAGATTTAACAAAGGAAAAGTTTATATGTAATCCATTTCATTCAGGGAAAAGGATGTATAAAACAGGTGATTTAGCAAGGTTTAATCTTGAGGGTCAAATCGAATATTTAGGGCGTTCAGATCATCAAGTAAAAATAAATGGTTATCGAATAGAACTAGGTGAGATTGAAAAACAACTTTTAAATGTTTCCTCCATTAAAGAAGCAGTCGTCATAGATGGTGAACATGAAAATGAGAGTAAGTTTCTTTGTGCCTATTTCGTAAGTACCCAGGAAGAGATGGTTTCAAATCATCTAAAAAATAAGTTGATAGGTCAATTACCTGATTATATGATTCCTACTTATTTTATTCAGTTGGATGGAATTCCTTTAACTGCAAATGGAAAAGTGAACAGAAGTTTGCTTCCAAAACCTGAATTAATACATCGTGAAGATACGAACTTTGTCTCTTACCGAAATGAAGCAGAACAGCAACTAGTTATCAGCATGGGTGAAGTTTTAAAGGGAGATAAAATCAGTATGAATGATAACTTCTATCACCATGGAGGAGACTCCATTAAAGCAATTCAAATTGTTTCAAAACTAAGGAGTCAGCAATACTCTATAAAAGTAAAGGACATTCTTTCCAATCCCATCTTAGACCAAATGGTCAAGTACATGAAAAAGAAGACTGAAAATCAAGTAGATGAAGTAACGGTGGAGGGAAAGATCAAACATACACCTATTGTGTCTTGGTTTTTATCACATAACTTTAATCAATTCAACCATTACAATCAATCAGTATTATTGGATTTGAAAAAAAAGATGAGTGCTGACAAGCTTGAACAAATCATAGATGAATTACTTGTACATCATGATTCCTTAAGAATAAATATTAATCCTAAAAACCAATTATTTTATAAGAAAAAGGCTGAATTGATTTTAACTAAAATAGAGCAGTTTGATTTATCGAACTATTCATATGATGTACAGCAAGTGAAAATGGCTCAAATAGGAGAACAGATTAAATCTCGATTTAGTCTTGAGCAAGATGTTTTATTGAAGGCTGCGTTATTCGATTTGGGAGAGCAGGGTCATAGAATGTTGTTAACTGCTCATCATCTAGTTATAGATGGCGTTTCATGGAGAATCATTTTAGAAGATATCGAAACGTTGTTGGCCAATATAGGTTTAAATAACAAACTATCTCTTCCTTCTAAAACATATTCCTTACAATCTTGGGCAGAAATGTTATGGGAAGTAAAGAATAAATTTCTAGAGGAAAAACAATACTGGATATCTATCCTTAAGGATGAACATGTAGTACCTGTTGATTTTCATTTAGGAGAGTTTAATTATGGGAGTTCAGTTACATTATCTTATGATCTGGATGAGGATCACACTAGTCAATTGTTAACGATTGCAAATGATACGTATCGTACGGAAGTGATGGATTTATTGATGATAGCTCTATCCAAAGCAATATGTGACACTTTTAACCTAAACGAAACTGTGATTGAACTAGAAGGTCATGGGAGAGACATTGATAAATTGGATATCTCTAGAACTGTAGGCTGGTTTACAAGTCTGTATCCATTTAAGTTATGCAAAATCCAATCAAATCTAAGTGATCACATTAAAACAATGAAAGAACAGATTCGTAATATTCCGAATAAAGGTTTAGGGTTTGGCATACTGAAATATTTGTCACAAGAAATCATCGATCAACAAGAGCACAATCGTATTCGGTTTAATTATTTGGGTGATTTTGAGCAGTTTTTACATAACGATTTCTTTTCATTATCTTCAGAAGATTCAGGAGCTGACTATAGTTCAAATAACAACTTAACTGCTTTAATAGATATCAATGGATTCGTTTTCAATAGAAAATTAAATATGAGATTTCAGTATTCCAAAAATCAATTTAAAGATGAGACCATACAAACATTTATGAATTTGTATTTGAATCATTTGAAAGATGTCATAAACCACTGTATAAAATCTGGAAGCCCACAGTATACTCCTTCTGATTTTGAAACTATCGAATTATCACAAGATGAACTAGACGATCTACTAACATGAAACATAAATCATTTACAAAAACGATATGCACATAGGAGGTGATTTTATGTCAACGGTGATTTACTTTGGTGTTGATTTAGCAGGACATGTGAACCCAACACTCGGGTTAATGAAAAAACTTGTGGATAGAAGAGAGGAGGTTTTTTATTATTGTACAGATGAGTATCGTGAAAAAATTGAAGAAACAGGAGCAAAGTTTAAAAGTTATCGAGATTTAGCTCATTTTGGTACTTATGATGGGGGAGGGATTGAAACATTCCTTGTTTTTGCTGATTTTATTCTAAGTAAAAGTAAAATCATTTTAGATCACTTATTAGATGAAATTGAACAACTTCAACCTGATTATATCATTCATGATGCATTTTGTTATTGGGGAAAAGAAGTCTCTAAGATATTAAATATTCCTGGTATTTCAGTTTTTGATAGCTTTGCATTTATAGATGAAATGGCAGATATAGACCCATCGTTTTTTATGGAGAACATACTTAGAGCTGGGGAGGATCCTCTGTATAAAAAATATAAGGGTAATACAAATATGTATAAGAAGCTAATTGAAAAAGTTTCTAAAAGCATAGCTAAAAAACATAACTTACAAGATACGAATGTAATCAATGATATTTTTTTAAGCAAACAAGGTTTAAATATTTTATTCACTTCCAAACAACTGCAAATTTATTCCGAAGCTTTTGATGATAGTTATTTATTTACAGGTTATTCGATTTATCATCGAAATGGAGAAGAGGACTTTCCTTCTGAAAAATTAGCGGATAAACCTCTTGTTTATATTTCGTTAGGTACGATATTCAATGATCGATTAGATATTTATAGAAATTTTATCAACGCTTTTGGTGATGCAGATTTACAGGTAGTGATGTCCATTGGTCAGAAAGTAAATATAGAAGATGTAGGATATATTCCTGAAAATTTCATCGTAAAAAATGTTGTACCTCAGCTTAAAGTTTTACAACAGGCAGATGTTTTTATTACACATGGCGGAGCAAATAGTGTACATGAAAGTATAAATTTCCTTGTGCCGATGGTTTTATTGCCACAAAACTTTGATCAGTTTATGGGAGCAATGGCAGTGGAAAGAGTTGGAGCAGGTATATATATCAGAAATCAAGAGGAAGGTATTTCTAACATAAAGATGGTCGTAAATAAAGTTCTAACAGAACCTAGTTATAAGGAAAATTGTAGAAAGATTAAGGATTCGTTTAAGAAGGCAGGGGGATTAGATAAGGCAGTTGAAGAAATATTTAAATTTGTAGGAAATAAGAGGGGGATTTATGAGAACACTTAAAATTTTTATCATATTAGTATCTCTTATGATGCTTCTTATTCAAAGCAGTGTTATCGCGTTTACGAACTTTTCAGATGAATTGAGAAGTGAAATAGAAGAGTACATTGGTGAAAGTATGGAACAATCTGATATTCCAGGACTATCAGTAGTGATTGTAAAAGAGGATGAAACGGTATATCAACAAGGTTTTGGTTATGCGGATGTGGAGAATCATATACCTGTTAATGAAAGTACATTGTTTGAACTTGGTTCTACAAGTAAAGCTTTTACTGGACTTGCTATATTACAGTTGGAAGAACAAGGGTTGATTAACTTAGAGGACTTTGTTACAGAGTACATCCCTTGGTTAAGTTTTGATTACGAAGGTCAGGACGAGGATATTACTTTAAAGCAGTTTTTATATCATACGAGCGGTATTCCATTTCAATCGATTAAAGAAATACCTATAAATGATAGCGAAGATGCATTAGAAACGACAGTAAGAACATTGATAGGAGAGACTTTAGCATTTAAACCTGGGGAACAATTTTTATATGCAACGATAAATTATGACGTGTTAGGTTTGGTTATAAAAGAGGTTACAGGCGTATCCTATGAAAATTATATGAAAAAAGAGCTTTTAGAGCCTTTACATTTAAACGACACTTATTTATTTAGAGCGGAAGAGGGTTCTCAATTGGCGGTAGGCTATAAACCAAGTTTATTACGTACTGTAGCGTATGACGCTCCGATGTATAGAGGAAATACACCTGCAGGATATTTGATTTCAAATGCAAATGATATGGCACAATGGTTGAAAATACAACTTGGCACAGCTTCAAATACAGATGGCTTTAAAGAAGTTGTAGAAACATCACATAAACCAGACCGTACCGTATCCCCAAATCTAGATGGTTCATCTTATGCAGCAGGGTGGGCTGTATTTCAAAATGGATCTGGAGAGATTTCTCACGGGGGAAATAATCCAAATTATGCTTCCTTTATTACTTTTCGACCTATAGATGGAATTGGAGTTGCAGTACTAGGTAATCTAAATTCTAGTGATATTCAGTTTATTGGTGAAGGAATTATGAACTTGATCAATGGCAAAGAATTAGAAAGTATGGGAACAGATTTTTATAAAAGTATGGACAACATCTCATCTGCAGTTATTTTTATTACGATCCCAATGATGCTGCTTGTTGTATGGTTTTTAGGCATAGCTATAAAACAGATTTTAATAAAAAAAAGGAAGTTTGAAGGAAATATTGCGAGGCTTTTTACTAGTTTAGTGTTCTTTAGTATTTTTATAGCAGGTTTCTCTTATTGTTTATATCAAATTCCTAACGTTTTATATTGGGGATTAAATTGGGATTTTGTAAACGTGTGGGCACCAAATAGTTTTACCATGGCAGTATTGTGTATATTTACATCTGGAATATTATTTAGTTTATACTACATGCTTACTTTATTTTTTCCAAAACATGATGATAAAGGAATGCTTGTATTAATTATGTTAAGTATCGTAAGTGGTTTTGGAAATGCACTTATCATTTTTATGGTCAATGAAGCTTTAAATCGAGGTGAAGGTTTTCAAAGCGGATTATTTACATATTTCGCTTTTGGAATTTTACTTTATGTTTTTGGTCAAAAATTAGTTCGTACAAAATTGATTAACATTGCAAATCATATGGTCTATCAAAAAAGGACGGAGTTAATAGATAAACTTCTTGGCACCTCCTTTCAAAACATAGATGCTATGGAGCAAGGTAAAATTGAAGCCTCGTTAAATAACGATACAGAAACGATCAGTGATTTTTCTAATATTGTCATTACAGGTGCAACGAGTTTGGTGACTTTAATTTGTTGTTTTGTTTATATGGGTATTATTAGCTTTTACGGTTTGTTAGCTTCGATATTATTTATTTTTATCGCAGCTGCTCTTCACTTTTTCTTTGGGAGACAAGCGAATAAATTGTGGGAACAAACTAGAGATATTCAAAATGTGTTTTTTAAATTTATCCGTAACCTAAATGATGGATTTAAAGAGCTGAGATTGAATCGTGAGAAACGAACAGATTTCAAACTGGATATGCAGAAAAGTAATCAAATGTATAAGGAAAAGCGGATTCAAGGAGACGTTAAGTTTGCAAACGTAAATGTGGTTGGTGAATTGCTCTTCACCTTTGTAATCGGTGGGGTAGCTTTTATGTTTCCAATTCTTTTTACAGATTTGAAAGTGGACTCTTTAAGAAGTTACGTGTTTGTTCTTTTATATATGACGGGACCAGTCCATGGCATTTTAGGGACGATACCTAATATATTTAGAGTTCGAATTAGCTGGAATCGAATTAATGAAATATCGAAGGAGTTAGATGCTGTTCATTTGAAACAAAATCAGTCCATCTTTGATCTCCATGAAATCGATGATAAAGTAGTTGAACTTCAACTTCGAGAGGTTGAATATTCTTATAAAACGAATGAAGGCGAGACATTTAAGGTAGGTCCGATTAACACTTCATTCAGATCAGGAGAGGTTACTTATATTACAGGTGGGAATGGCAGTGGGAAATCTACACTTGCAAAATTAGCCACAGGATTATACGAGGTGGAACGTGGCGAAATCACAATTAATGGTATTCAGGTGGATTCAGAAAAGCTAGGTGAAAAATATTCTGCAATTTTCAGTGATTTCCATTTGTTTGAAAAACTGTACGGCATTCAATATGAAATGAAAAACAAAGAAATCAATGAATACTTAGATCTGATGTTGTTAAAGGAAAAGGTTCATATTGAAAATGGGGTATTGAATACGGTCAAATTATCCACTGGACAAAGAAAAAGATTAGCTTTAATGATCAGTTACCTAGAGGATCGACCGATTTACCTTTTTGATGAATGGGCGGCAGATCAAGATCCAGAATTTAGAGAGTTATTTTACTACTCATTGTTACCTGAATTGAAAAAAAGAGGGAAATGTGTCATTGCGATTACACATGATGACAGATATTTTGATACTGCGGATAAAGTGATAAAAATGGAAATGGGGAAAATCGTTCAGTCAGCACAGCTTCATATTAGTGAGTCAGGGTAATAAAAAGAAGCACAGCAATTTAGATAGAATGGAGGGTAATAAAGGTGACAGAAAATAAAAAAATAGATAAAGAAAATATTGAAAATATTTTAGCGTTATCTCCTACACAGGAAGGGATGTTGTTTCATTATTTAAAAAACAAAGAGAAAAATGTGTATTTTCAACAGTTAAGCTTACAGTTATCAGGAGAAATTTGTGTAAAAAGCATTCAAAAATCATGGCAACATGTATTAGAGACAAACGAAATGTTGCGAACGATTTTTAGATGGAAGAAACTAAAACACCCAGTACAAATTGTACTGAAAAATAGAGAGATTCCATTAAAAGTAGTTGATTATTCAAATCATTCAGAAAAGGAACAAGATGAATTAGTTTCAAATTTAAAAGAGCAGGATAATCAAGAGGGTGTAGATATTGAAACATCACCATTCAGAGTGATTGTTTGTTTGTTAGCTGAAAATCGATGTGAGATGATCATTACTTGGCATCATATTCTGTTTGACGGATGGAGTAACAGTATTCTACTAAATGAATTTATGAATGTTTACAAAAAATTTTATGCTGATCATCGGCCTCTACAGCAGAACAAAACGAAATTTAAAGATTTCATCTCATGGCATAAAAATCAGGATAAACACAAGCAAAAGTTATTTTGGGAAAGTAACTTCATTCATTTTGAGCAATCTACATCTTTACCCTACGATGAGCATGTTCAGGTGAGCAGTTTAAAAGATATTGTAGTCACTTCTCTGAATACTCTTGAAACTGACAAAATCATTAATTTTACAAAACAAAACGACATCACACTTTCGTCTCTTTTTTATACCGCATGGGGGATTTTACTGCAAAAATATAATCAAGCAAATGATGTGGTTTTTGGGACAACGGTGTCAGGAAGAAGCAATTTTACAAAATCGGTTGAAGACGAAATGGTAGGTTTGTTTATTCATACTATACCTTTAAGAGTACATTCAAAATACAACGATGCAGTAATAGATGTGATTCATGATGTAGATCGATCCTTGCAATTGAGAAGTGAATATGAAAACACGCCTTTAATTGATATTGAGAAATATGTTGGATTCAATACTGAAAATCCTCTATTTCATTCTATTGTTGTACTGGAAAATTACCCACTTGATGTAAGTAAACAGATGGACAGTTTGTTAAAGATTGATGGTTATGACATGGTAGAAACGACTAATTTTGAGCTGACATTAGGTATTAAAACGTTTGACAAATTATTCGAGATAGAATTTTCTTATGATACTAGTAAATTTTCAAAGCAAATGATTCAAAGAATGGGTGGGCATTTTACTAACATATTAAAACAAATCATTCATCATCCTGAATTAAAAATCAGTGAGTTGGAACTTGTTACGGAAGTTGAAAAAGAGCAGATTTTTAATTCTTTTAACCCTTTAATAGCTAAAAATGAGACGATGAATTTGGTCCATTTAATGTTTGAAAAACAAGTAGAGCAATCACCAAAACAAATTGCGGTGGTTTTTGATGGAGAACAGTATACCTATAAAGAGATCAATGAAAAAGCAAATCAATTGGCTAAATATTTAAGGGGAAAAGGGATTAAATCGAACGATCGAGTTGCTATAACAATTGAAAGATCGGCTTATTTAATCATTTCTGTATTAGGAATATTAAAAGCTGGTGCAACCTATATTCCAATTGATGAAAACTATTCTAGTGAGAGAATTTCTTATATTTTAAAGGATAGTCAAGCAGAGGTGTGGATTACACAATCTAGCATTGAGGGAAAAATAATTTTTGATGGTTTGGTTGTTCATATTTATGATGAAGATATTTATAAGGGTGAAGTTTCCAATTTACAAAACACCTATTATTTTGGAAATATTGCTTATATTATATACACTTCTGGTTCAACCGGAAATCCAAAAGGAGTAAAGGTGACACATGCAAATTTATCAAATTATGTGGATGCTTTTCAGCGTGAATTTAAACTCGCTAGAAATGACGTGATTCTTCAGCAGTCCTCATTTTCATTTGATCAGTTTGCTGAGGAAGTTTACCCTATCTTATTAAATGGTGGCAGCATAGTGATGGCTGATAGATTTCAGGTTATGGATATAAGAACACTTTTACGATTAATTCATGATCACCACATTAGTATCATTTCTTGCTCACCGCTGTTATTAAATGAGTTAAATAAGCAACAAGGTTTGGAAAAAGTACATACATTTATTAGTGGTGGCGATATTCTGAAATATGAGTTCTTTTCTAATTTGGTAATGCATTCTATAGTATACAATACTTATGGACCTACAGAAGCTACGGTATGTGCAACATATTACCAATGTGAGAAGGGTAGTATGAAAAATGTACCGATTGGTCGTCCTATTCATAATTACAACGTTTATATTTTAGATGAGTTGAATCATTTAATGCCGGTAGGTGTTTATGGTGAAATTTGTATTTCAGGGTATGGCGTTGGTGCAGGTTATGTAAATCATGAACAGCTATCTAATGGAAAATTTGTAATGAATCCATTTCAATCTCATTTGCGAATGTACAAAACTGGAGATATGGGAAAATGGCTACCAGATGGAAATATTCAATATCTTGGAAGGAACGACGAGCAAGTCAAAGTTAGAGGTTTTAGAATTGAACTAGGTGAAATTGAATTTCACCTTCGTTCACATCACGCAGTGGAGGAAGCGTTCATTCTTGCTGTGGATGATGTCGGTGGGCGGAAACAAATCGTTGCATATGTCAAATTAATTGAGGAAGTGGATTCAATTGAATTTAGAGATTTTTTAAGTGACAAGCTACCTCACTATATGACTCCTGCTTCTTTTTATAAAATCGATAAAATTCCCAAAACGAGCAACGGCAAATTAGATAAAAAACGATTAATTCAATGTAAAGATCGTATAAACGAAGAAATTATGGATGATGAAAGTTTCGTTAGTGAATCCGAACAGAAGATTAAACAGGTGTGGAAGGAAGTATTAGAAGTTGAGAAGGTTGGCATTCATGATCCATTTTTTGATGTAGGTGGGAATTCGATTTTGCTCATGCAAGTACACTCCCAACTTGAAAAACGTTTTAACTGGGGAACAAACATTGTAGATTTATTTAATCATCCAACGATTGCAAAACTAGCAAAACTTATTGATCAAAAACACCAAGAAGTAGATGTAGTAGGTATATTAAACTATCAAAAACTTCCTAGTCAATATTTCCATATAAATATGCAAGCAAGTGGGATGAATAAGGTTCGTTATTATATAGAATCTGACTTTGTTAAATCAATGCGTTTGATAGCGAGTAACCATCAAGTAAATCTATTAGATGTTTTATTAGCCATGTATCTTTACTTGTTTACAGAAGTTTCTGGGGAAAAAGCAGCTCAAGTTCAGTATTTAAAAGAATGTGGGGAGAAAATAATCCCACTTAATATAGAATTAAACAAACTAGGGGGTTTTGAGCAGTTATTTCAAGTTGTGAACAAGTTAAGACAAGTTGATAACTACCAAGAAACCTACACTTTGAACTCCATCCGTCATTTAACACTAAATAAGGAGAAGAATTTCATCTTGCCTTTTATACACGTTAAAACAGATATATCCATAGATTCGAAGTTTTTAGAATTTTTTGATATTTCGTGTTGTGTGGAAGAAGATGAGAGAACAGACAGGCTGACTATTACCTTTAAATATAATGATAGAAAGCTCAAAAAAAATAAGATGAGTTTTTTGATAAAAGCTTATATGAACCTTATAAATCAGCTTGTCAAAAATACGGTTTCATCTAGAAAGGAGCATTCGATTTGAAAAATTTAGCTCTGATATTTCCTGGACAAGGTTCACAATACGTAGGTATGGGTAAAGAATTAGTGAAACATTATTATATTGCCAGAAGTGTTTTTGAGGAAGCAAATGATGTATTAAATATGGATGTAAAAAAGCTTTGCATTGAGGGCGATATGCAAGAGTTAACAAAAACAGAAAATACGCAACCTGCATTGCTGGCTTTAAGTGTAGCTGCATATCGTGTGTTTGAGGACGAAGTTGGATTACAGCCTGCTTATGCTGCAGGTCATAGTTTAGGAGAGTTTTCAGCATTAACCTGTGCGGGCGTGATTTCATTTACTGATGCGATCCAGCTTGTTAGAAAAAGAGGTTTGTTCATGAAAGAAGCCGCAGCAGAAGGTCATGGATTAATGTGTGCTGTAATAGGAATGAGTAAAGAAGAAATAGAAGATGTATGCAATCAAGTTTCTACAACAGAGCATTTTGCAGTTATTTCTAACTATAATGCACCAGAGCAAATTGTGATTTCTGGCCATCGTAAACAAGTACAAAAAGCAGCTGATCTGTTGAAGCAAAAGGGCGCACAATTATCTGTTTTAAAAGTCAGTGCACCATTCCACAGCCCATTAATGAGATCAGCCGCAATTAAATTAGAAATGGAATTAAAAAAATACCATTATGGTACGTTTAAATGGCCTATCCTATCGAATGTGACAGCACAGCCTTATTCTAATCCGAAAGATGTCATTGGAAATCTTACGACTCAAATGTTTTCACCTGTGAAATGGGATGAGTCAGTATTGTATCTCTCTCAACAAGGTATAGATACAGCCATAGAAGTTGGACCTAAAAAAATATTAACAAATTTGATGCGTTACAATGACAGTCCGTTCATAAGTTATCCTTTTGAAAAATTACTAGATATTCAAAAAGTGAAGCAAGAGTTAGAAACAGATATAGAGAAGGAGAAAAGCAGTAAAAAAGTAAAAAATGTTGTGACGAAATGTCTAGCAGTTGCTGTTTGTACACGTAATCGGAATTGGGATCAAACATTATATGAAGAGGGAGTCATTAAACCGTATAAAAAAATCCAACAAATACAGGACGAGCTTGATGAAACGGGAGAATTACCTAATTTGAAACAGATGAAAGAAGCTTTATTTTTGTTAAAACAGATCTTTGATACAAAAGAGACACCGATGGAAGAGCAAGTAGAGCGTTATCATGAAATTTTACAAGATTCAGGAACCGAATTGTTATTAAATGAATTTGTTCAAACTTCAATCATTCATTTTGGAGGTGAGAACGTTGGATTTCAGCTCAATTAAGTTAGATGAAATGTCCTATGATGATGAGTTTCATATTCAATCAGAGGAGGTGGCTGAACAAGATATTGCTATTATTGGAATATCCTTAAAATTGCCTCAGGCAGATACTAAAGAAGCCTTCTTGTGCAATCTTAGAAATAGCGTTGATTCTGTGAGAGAAATTCCTGTTGCAAGAAAAAAAGATACAGATTTGTATTTCAAACATCGTAATCAGGATGATTCTATTCAATATAGTGAAGCAGCCTATTTGGATGAAATTGATCAATTTGATTATTCTTTTTTTAAACTATCACCAAAAGAAGCTAGCTTAATGGATCCCAATCAGAGAATTTTTTTGCAAACCGCATGGAGTGCCTTAGAAGATGCTGGTTATACAGAGGAACAATTGAACGGAAGTCGCACGGGGGTTTATTTAGGATATGGTTCTGATTCAGATTATAAAAGTATGATCCAACAAATAGAGCCAGATGCAGTTTCATTATCTATGCCTGGAAATGTAAGACCGATCATTGCGAGTAGACTCTCCTATATTTTGAATTTAAAAGGTTCGAGCTTAACTGTAGATACGACGTGCTCCTCATCCTTAGCTGCCGTTCATCTAGCTTGTCAAGCAATTAGAAATGGCGAATGTGATATGGCGGTTACAGGAGGTATTCAATTGCATTTGGTACCTGTGAGAGATTTTGAGGTCGGTGTAGAATCTTCAACATCGAGAACCAGAGCTTTTGATGACAGTTCGGATGGTACAGGAACTGGAGAAGGGGCAGTGGTGATGGTTTTAAAATCTTTGCGTCAAGCTTTGGATGATCGAGACCACATTTATGCCGTAATTAAATCCAGTGCAATGAATCAGGATGGTAGTTCAATAGGGATTACGGCACCTAATGCGGAGGCACAAACTGATGTGATCGTGGAAGCATGGGAAAGAGGGGGAATTGATCCAGAATCTATTTCTTATATTGAAGCACATGGAACTGGAACTAAACTAGGAGACCCTATTGAAATTGAAGGCATTCAAAGCGCTTTTAGAAAATATACAGACAAAAAACAATTTTGTGCCATAAGTTCAATAAAGAACAACATAGGGCATTTGGATAGTACGGCAGGAATCGCAGGTTTATTAAAAGCTGCTTTATCTTTAAAAATGAAAGAATTATTTCCTACACTGCATTTTAATCGACCTAACCGACAAATCTCCTTTGAATCATCCCCTGTTTATATTCTTGATCAATGGAGTAAATGGGAAGTAGATAACAATAAGGTACGAAGATGTGGAGTAAGCTCTTTTGGAATTAGTGGAACAAATTGTCATGTAGTACTTGAGGAGGCTCCCGCAATGGAGTCTGAGATACAGAGCGATTCAGGTGATAAACCACAAATTATTGTGCTCTCGGCAAAAACAAGATCTTCATTAAATCATCTAATATCAAAGTATATACAATATTTAAAAAACAATCATCAAATTCATATCAGAGATTTAAGCTATACGTTGTGTACTGCTAGAAATCACTATAGTCAACGAATTGCATTGATTGTACGAGATATAGAGGATTTAATAGAGCAGTTGTCAGCATTAGATTTAGGTCTGTCAAAGGTACAATCCACTAAAATGGAGGAATTTAGTTTAAGGGAAATTGCAAAAAAGTATATAGATGGTGAGGATATCCCATGGAGTAAGTTATTTCAATATGAAAAAAGAAATAAAATAAGTCTGCCCACATCCCTGTTTGACTTAAAGAGATGTTGGTTTAACTTCCCTGATGAAGAGGATGAATTTCATAATGAAAATTATTATTACCACACGATTTGGGAGAAAGCACCACTTGTTATTGAAAAAGAGGTAAGGTCAACAAACCGAACTTATTTAATTTTAAAAAATAAAATCGGGCTTGGAAATCAAATTTCTGAAAAACTGAAAAATAAAGGACATCAAGTCATTGAAGTGGACATAGGTAAACAAAAAGCAACATCTGAAGCAGATTATGTTAAGTTACTGCAACAATTGAAGACTGTGAATATCACACATATCCTCCATATGGTTTCGATTTCAGAAGAAAAGAGAAATTTAAACTTGTGCCAATTAGAAGCAAAGTTAAACGATGGGGTTTATAGTTTGTTTTATTTAACAAAAGCACTGGTGAAAAATCAGATGTTTAATCCGATTGAGATCATAACGATATCCAACTTTGCGAATGATGTTAACGAGGAACAACAGGTTGTGAAACCTGAGAACACTGCTCTATTTGGATTAGGCAAGGTCATCGGTTGGGAATATAAAAATGTAAAAGTAAGATGTATTGATATCGATCAACATACACAGGTCCAATCACTTGTAAATGAGTTGCACACACATTCAAATGAATACAAAGTAGCTTACCGCAATCAGGATAGATATGTTGAACGATTGGATGTTTTAAAATTATCAAAAGAAGTTGAAAAGCCAATCGCATTGAAAACAACAGGCGTATATCTCATTTCAGGAGGTCTAGGTGGAATTGGCCTCAACATAGCAAAACATTTAGCTTTAAAAGGGAATGTAAATATTGCGATGCTTCAACGTTCGAAACTGCCTGAACGTGATTTATGGAAAGGTATATTAAAAGAAAATACTAATAAAAAATTATGTGCCAAATTGAGGGGGATACAAGAAATAGAAAGTACAGGTTCCAAAGTGATCTGTTTTGATGTAGATGTATCCGATGAACAATCGTTAAAAAATGTATTAGGAAATCTAAAACAACAATTTGGCAATATTCATGGCGTTATGCATGCTGCTGGAATCGGAGAAGGGAACTTATTAGGCAAATTAACGAAACAACAATTTAGAAGGGTGATAGAATCTAAAGTTCATGGGACGGTTTTATTAGATCAATTATTATCCGAAGAACAGTTAGACTTTTTTATCCTTTTTTCCTCTGCTATTACTTTAGTAGGCGGTGTAGGTTCGGGTCCTTATAATGTTGCAAATACATTTTTAGATGGTTATGCATCTTATAGAAATCGTAACAAAGGCAATACAATGGTAATCAACTGGCCTGCGTGGCAAAATACAGGACTTGCTGAGGGGGAAGATATTGAAGAGGGTAAGGAATTATTTAAAGTGTTGACAGTAACTCAAGGACTTAGCATTTTTGACCGTCTTTTAAATCAAAACATAAAGCAAACATACATCGGAGCTTTAAATATAAGCAGTCAGTTATTTAAACTTGAGGATGTTCTTCCTTTTAAATATACAGCAGAATTACGAGATAAACTAAACATGGATGAGAGAATGAACACTTTTGAAATTAAGAGTACTTCCCACCAATCACTTAAATTAAAAGGGAAAGAAGAAAACCATTACACGGAAATAGAAAAAAAGATCGCTGGAATTTGGGTGCAAATATTAGGATATGAAGAACTTGATGTAAACGATAACTTTTTTGAAATTGGTGGGGACTCCATATTGATTACAAAAGTTCATACATTGTTAGAGCAATCGTTTCCAATGCAAGTTACGATAGCAGATTTGTTTTCTTATCCTACCATTGCAAAGTTATCCGAGTTTATGATGAGCCTCACTGGACAATCAGATGAGGTTTCAGTTGATGAACTTCATTTAGATAAAGAAATATTATCGTTGTTTTCTAAAGTAGAAGCAGGAAAATTAACAATAGAGGATGCTGTATCCAAATTTCGTGCTATGGAGGTTTACGATGGAAAATTTATCTCAAATGATATTTGAAAAAGTCTCTAAGGGAAGGATGGACAAAGAAACCGCTTTGGAACTGCTGAAGTCTATCAAGTTAGAGGGGATGAATGAAAAGGTAAACGATGATATAGCCATTATTGGATGTTCGGTTCACATGCCGAAAGCAAAAAATCTAGAACAATATTGGGATTTGATCGCACATAAAAAAGAATCTATTACAAAATTTCCGAATGAGAGGCAGAAGGATTGTTTAGATTTCATTAAAGAATTTACTAGTTTAAGAGAAAAGGACATTCAGTTTAGCCATGGCGGGTACTTGGATGATGTGGATCAGTTCGATTATTCCTTCTTTAACTTGTCACCCAAAGAAGCAGCTTTAATGGACCCTAATCAAAGGTTGTTTCTAGAGAGTGCATGGCAATGTATTGATGATGCAGGTTATGGAGGTAAAAGAATCACTGGAAGTAGAACAGGTGTATACCTTGGATACGCTGATTGGCCTGTATATGGACAATATATATCTAAAAAGCAGCCTTCAAATGTAAGCATTGCTAGTGCTGGAAATACTCCATCTTTAATTGCTAGTCGCATTGCTTATATGTTGGATTTAAAAGGACCTGCATTTCTAGTAGATACAGCATGTTCCTCTTCATTAGTAGCTGTTCACTTAGCTTGTATGGCATTGAAAAACAATGAGTGTGATATGGCGATCACTGGTGGAGTGAAGGTATGTCTCATGCCTGTAGATGGAGTTTATGAAATTGGTATCGAATCTTCCAGTCATTATACAAGTACTTTTGATGATCGATCAGATGGTACGGTATGGGGTGAGGGCACAGTTTCCTTGTTGTTGAAACCGTTGCAAAAGTCTCTGAAGGATTTAGATCATATTTACGCTGTCATCAAGGGAAGCTCTTCTAATCAAGATGGTTCGTCTGTAGGGATTACGGCTCCGAATGCTGCTGCACAGGAGCAAGTACTTTTGGAAGCTTGGAGGGATGCTGGAATTAACCCTGAAACAATCGGTTACATTGAAGCTCATGGTACAGGAACGAAATTAGGTGATCCTATTGAAATTGATGGAATTCAGAGAGCTTTTAGACAATACACGAACAAAAAGCAATTTTGTGCAATTGGCTCAGTGAAAACGAATATTGGGCATTTGGACAGTGCTTCAGGGATAGCGGGATTAGTGAAAGGAATTGCGGCATTAAAATACAAACAATTACCCCCTACGATTAACTTTGCAAAACCAAACCGGAATATTGCTTTTGAAAACTCTCCCGTTTATGTGAATGATAGATTAGTTCAATGGGAAACAGAAGAATTTCCAAGAAGATGTGGAGTAAGTTCTTTTGGTTTTAGTGGTACAAATTGCCATGTAGTATTGGAAGAGGCTCCCTTAAAAACTGAACAAAATATGGAGAAAACACAGTTTATTGAAATGGATGAAATTCATCTGCTTGTTTTATCCGCAAAAAGTCAGTTTGCTTTAAAGGAATTAATTTATAAATATCGAGATGTGATAGCCCTTAGTGAATGCGAAAACGACATTAAAAATATTTGTTATACCTCAAATACAGGTAGAGCACATTATCAATATAGATTAGCAATGATAGCTGGCAACAAACAGGACTTGCTTCAAAAGCTAGATTTCTCATCTAGTATTGAATTACAAGAAATCCAAAATAAAGAGATTTATTATGGAAATTTCCGTATCATTGCTAAACAAAAGCTACAGACTGGACAAGATCATACTTCTATATCGAAAAAAAGGAATCTTGATGAGCAGGTTGTAGAGTTGTTAACTCATGGTTTTCAAAAAGATGACAAAGAATCACTTCGGAACTTATGTCTTTTGTTTGTGAAGGGAGCGGACATTGATTGGTCAATTTTATACAAAACTCAACAGAGAAGGAAAGTACCCGTACCAGCCTATCCTTTTCAAAAAACAAGGTGTTGGATAAGTACTAATATACTTGAAGATGCCAGTGATGATAAACGAGGTACTTTGGATTTTCAAGATCACTCAGACGATCATATAGAGATAGAAGAGATTAGTATAGAAGATATTGTTTTAACAGGATTGCAAGATAAAACTTATAACTCGTTACATAGAAAAATAGCTCATGTATGGGCGAACATTTTGGGAATGAAAGAAATAAATATCAATGATGATTTTTTTGAAATTGGTGGAAATTCCATATTGTCAATCAAAATGGAGGTAGATTTAGAAAAAAAATACGATCTTCAGCTAACTTCGGATGAAATATATGAATATAGAAGTATTAAGGAATTTGCTATTTATCTTAATGGTCCTGAAATCACAATAGAACCAATGGAACCTTTTAATGATTTATATTATAGAAGTTGTTTTTATAATTCTTTATTTCCAATTATAAACCATTTTGGTGGAGATATTATGTATTTTTTATTAAACGATATGATTCTTTATAAGTATGAACAAGAAGAAACCGAAAATTTTAGTATTCAATACGCTGAAGCAAAGCCATTAAATCAAATTTTTGATCAGGTAGGGTTGCTTGTGAATCATAGATTCGATAATAGCAATATTGTAGAAGAGCTGAAGCAGTGTATTTCTGATGGAAAACCGGTAGTTATATGGTTAGATGCATTTTATGAATCAATAAGAAAAGATACTTATCAAAAGCAGCACTTAGATCACACGATACTTGTCTACGGCTTTAACGAAAAAGAACAACAGTTTCATATCATTGAACATGATCGCAGAGAAAATTTAACCTATCAAAAATGTAAAATTCCATTTTCTGATATAGAAAAAGGTTGTAAAGCATTTTCAGAACATTTTGTAAATGAGGATGGAACTACACCTACTCATTATATATTTGAAAAGAAATCGAATTATGACTTCAGTCAACATATTGGTAGCAAAGAGCTTTATCAAAACATATTTTTAGATAGTTTATTAACTCATAAACACAAAATCTATGAAAGTTTAGAAGTCATCAATCTCTTTATGCACAGTTTTAAACAAAAAACTTCTTCAGAGGCTGAGTTAAAGAGAAATTTGGATGAACTAATAGAGTTTTTAAATGAAATTCTCATTGCAAAACAAGTTGAAAAATATAGATTTACAAAGTTGTTTCATGAAGGGAGTGAGGTTGCAAATCGGTTGGAGCAAGTAATTAAAAAGTGGGATTTTATTCGTAAAGGAGTTGTAAGGTTTATGTATTTACCTGTATACAAATCGGAAAATTTTACTTTGTGTTACCAGAAGCTCACTGAACTAGCAACGGATGAAAAGCAATTATTTGAGTTATTACATGTTGAATTAGAACAAACCATTATACAGGACAAATGAGGGGGAAAATCGATGTCAATTGATGTAAAAGAAAAAGTATTAAACATGTTGAAGGAAAATCTTGAAGTAAGTGACGAGGTAGATATAGATCAATTAGGTCTTGATGATGATTTATCTGTATTAGGAGTTAACTCTATGACATTTATAAAACTGGTTATTGCAGCGGAAATGGAATTTGGTATGACTTGGGATGATGAAGAATTGGATTTTCGTAATTTTTCAACGATTAACAATATTATTAACTATATTTCAAATTCACCTGAGAATCATACTTCAGGATAATAAGTTCTTATGAAGTGAAAGAAGGGGATGGAATTATGTTAACAAAAGCTGGGGATTTAGGTAATGAAAAACTTCTAGAACATGTACAGAATTTAACTCCAAAATTGAAACAAATTACGATTTTTGCTTCGGATTTATGTAATTATAGATGTTCATTTTGTCATATATGGGGGGAAACAGGCTGGGCGTTAAAAGAACCACAAAGGGTAATCAAAGAACAATTAGATATTGATGTGATTAAAAAATTTATGGATCAGGTGTTGGAAGTAAATCCTAAAATAGGTGTTATCATTACGGGTGGTGAACCTATGTTGTATAAAAATTTTACAGAATTAGTAGAGTATTTAAGAAGTAAAAAGGTTACGATTTACGTACTTACAAACGGCTCATTGATCAAGAACAAAATCGATTTAATTATAAATAATGTGGTTGCGTTGAATATCTCTATTGATGGACCCGAGGAATATCATGATTCGATTAGAGGCAAGGGGAGTTTTCAGCAAATATGTGAAAATATTGAGCTGCTCATTAAAGAGAAAAAGAAAAGAAGAAGAATGTTTCCTTTTATAAATATTAATATGACGCTTTCTAAATACAACTATCAAAGCGCAAAACCATTCCTATCAGCGCTAAGGGATCGATTTAGCAATGAAAAAATCATTCTTCATGATACGATGAATCCTTGGATAAAATCAAGAGACCTATCCGTAAATTTTTGGCCTCTATTATTTACGACACGTGAGAAAGGTAAGCAGTATGCGATAGAAATGAAGGAATTGTTAGATTGCGACGTTTCCCCTGCTTGGGAAGGATTTGTCGAAGACCCTATCGGTATTGATACGAAACGTTTAAAAAATGACCTGGAAGATATTTGGGAGAGTGAAGGAGTAGACAGTTCAAATTTTGTAGATGTAGAAGAGTATTTTAATAATATAAAGAATGTTTTTGGTAGATCTAAATGTCTAGCTCCATGGCATGAGCTTATCATTCGCAGAACAGGAGATGTATATCCTTGTGTTGATTTTCCAGACTATAAACTTGGAAATATTCACGAATCATCCTTTGAAGAGATCTGGACTGGGGACAAGGTTGCGAAATTTAGAGAGGTATTAAAAACACGTAATTTAAATGTATGTAATCGATGTACCCGTTTATTTGCAGATAAAGAGTCGTTTTAATTACCTTAATTGAGAGGAATGAAAACTAATCATGAAAAAAAGTTTGAAAGTCAATTATCCAATGATCACCTCTTATCCCAGACATGCGTTTAACTTAGCCATTATTAGTACGATAGAAAATTCTATTCCGTGGGTATTTTCTAATTACGTACAATTAAGATGTCATACTCAATCATTGCATGAAAAATATATTTATGCAGATTGGTTTGAATTTGATGCTTATAACCCGACGTTAGATGATAACCCATTAGTTTATTATCAGATTATTTATAGGGAACTCATTTTAAAGTATACCAACAATATTGTTGAATTTACGATAGATTGGATCAATGATGGATATTATTTTTTTACGCATCTAAATGAATTTTATGTTCCAAATACGAGAGCTTATCAATTTAGAGATTTTCCTCATAGCAATTTGATTTTTGGTTTTGACAAAGTAGAAGAGTCATTTGAAATTGCATATTTTGATAAGGATGGCAAACTGGCTTTTGGTAAAATCGGTTTTGAAGATTATGCTAACTCTTTTAACACGCTCGTGGTATCACAGGATTATTTAAAATACAATTATTTAGTTAAACCTAGAGATTCATTTGATTACAAGTATGACGCAAAAACCAATCTACAAACATTTAAAGATTATTTGCAAGGAAATAGAGCGATGGATTTACATTATGATCGATATCGTATGTTTGGAACGAATGTTGATCAGTTTGATTTTGGGATAGATGTATATAAAAATTTAGAAATTTATACAATTTATTTGGAAGAAGCGGATATAGTGTATGATATTCGTCCATTTCACATCTTATGGGAGCATAAATCCTGTTTGAAAAAACACTTGCAATATATAAATGAATTGAACTTGTTAGGTAACTATCCTGTATTGGATAACATGCTTAAAGAGGTTGAGGATCAAACGAAGAAATTAAGAAATCTCTTTTTGAAAGTTGCCTACTTGCATATGAATACAGAAAAAACAGATTTAAATGCAATCAAAAAGGTAAGGGAAAGGTTGATAAAATTGAAAAATGAAGAAATAAAATTTTTTGAAAGTTTAATAGAACAGTTATCATAAAGTGAGCAATACCTGAGAAGAAGGGATGAATCACTAGATCGAGTATATATGCTACCAATCCAAAAAGTCGAATTCCTGTAATCTAAGGAACCGACTTTTTATTCTTTGTTTCTATGTATTATTTCGTTAGTTTAATGTAAAAAAACTATTTAATCTTCAATTCTTCTTTCAAGACAGGACTTAGAAAATCTAATTTTGGGTTATTATCATATTTGAAAAAATCTGAAACTGAGTCACTATCTGCTGATAATAATACAATGGATGAAAATTCTGGATCTATCCCTTTTTCGTGTAGAGCTATTTCAAATTGCTCATACCGATTTTGAAATTCTAATGAATCCATGTTTAATTGAATGAAATAAACGAGAGCTATATTTCCCCAATGTACGAGATATCGTGGTTCTACTTTTGCCACTAGATTTTGTTCTTTTAAATCGATTCCAATTTCTTCTTTAGCTTCACGAATAAGACTACCTAACATATCTACAGTATCTCCATGTATGTCGTTATTGTCTATCCCTCCTGCTATAAATTGTATACGGGTTGGATTAGTCGTCTGGTTATTCATCTTTCCTAATATATAATAGTTATCCTTTGTTAATATAAGTCCGTTAGCAACTATAACAGGGCAACTGAATTTTTCTTGTATGTTGTGACGCTTAGTATATAGAAAATGAGCAAAATCAGTTTTATGCAACGTAACGAGTAATTCATTTTCTGTTTCTTTGATTTTTTTTATTGAAAATATGTCGCCCCTATGGAACGTTTCTCCACTTTTAATGAGAGAGTCCCAATATAAATTAATAGATTGTTGTAGAGATTGTGGTAAGTCCATATGTTTTTCAGAAACCGTTATTTTAACATTTATCGGGATTTTTTTGACTGTAACCTTATTCAAAATCCGAACCTCGTTTCTATAATAAATCTTAAACCTTAAGCTGTAAATTCATCTTTTGATTTAATAATTCTTTAACATTTTGTATAGTATTTTTTATAAATTCATCAACTTCAATGGACGTGAGATAGATAAACTCGTGGTCATCGGAAATCATATTATTGTGAAGTTTAATCCATTCTTCATCCGTTATCAAATGAATGTAATATAATCACATGATTTTTCAGATGATTTTATTTTGCACCTAGTCACAGCTTAGCTGCTACTAAATCAACTTAAGGATATCAGAAAAAATTTTTCAAACATCCCATAATAATTATAAAATAATTTTTTGTGTGATATTGCAATAATTTTTTTATATAAAATTTCCAAGAGTGGGTTTCAAGGACTATAAGGTGTGGAACCAGCAACTAAACGACAAGACGTAATTTGTTCAAAATATGTAAAAAGAACCGATTTTCTCATTAATTCGGTTCTTTTTACATATTTTACACAGTTCCATTCTATTCTAGAATATACATAAATAGTTTTATTATATTATTTATTAATAAATAACTATAATTATAGACTATACTAAAAAATGCTAATGGGAAAATAACAAAAAAGGAGCTAAAACAATTATGAAGACAGAAATGACATTAGTACAATTAGATGGATTATCTAAAGTTGACAAGGCTGTCATATCAAGAATCGAAAGGAGGTGGTGCATTTCTATTATTTCTTGTAGTAAATTTTGAAAAAATAAAAAGTGGAGGTATTCTATGAAAATATTTAAGAACAAATTAATAGGCAAAATGTTTCTTTTATTACTTTCTATCAGCATTATTTTTCCCTCAAATTATAATGTTTTAGCAAAACATTCCAAAGAACAGAGTATGAGTCAAGAATTACGAGCCCCAGCCTCTCCAATTCAAACTTTTCAATATGAAAAAAGTATTCATGTAAAAAATAGTTCTAACATTGAACGATATCGTCCCGCGATACCTACAAGAGCTGATGGACAACGGGCAATAGATACACTATCTGTAAGTATTGCTTCAAATCATGAATACACATTTGATGATCTTAATCGCTTATCTTATGCAAATTTAGTAGATGTTTTAGTAACGATAAATACCGATGAAATAACAGATTTTTGGACTTATAGTCAAGATGTAGTTGAATTTTATCGAGATAGACAACGTCTTATATATCTCAGTGATGAAATTGAACAGAGAGGTTCTCAATATACCTCTAATGATGATAGAGGGCTCGCAACTCTTATTGAAGTGTTAAATAAAGGCTTTTTATATCAATGGGACTTTAATGATCCTGATATGGATTATTTGAAAGATTTATCATTCAGAGCAGAGATTACTCCAGCAGTTCTGTCTGTGATGAACAATTCTGATTTTGCACTTGGGACGGATACGCAGGAGGCAGTCGTGGCACAGATAGGGTACTTAATCAGTAATTCTACAACAGATATAGATATGTTTGATGAAGCCTATTCTGTCATTAGATACTTTAATAATGGAGTAGATAATTATATTACTGATCCATCTAAAACGAATGCCATATATGCTCTGTTAAGTGGTTTGAATTATAATTTGTATTATAATTACCGTTTTGGACCTTATGACACTCCTAACCAAGCTCCATGGTATGGACAAATTGATACTTTTTTTAATGAAGTAGCTTATATTTTAAATTTTAATCAGTTTGCAGACACGGATCATGAATGGTTGATTGATAATGCTGTTTATGTAATTACTGAAGAGGGAAGGTTCCACAGTAATGCTAACTTCGCTTTAAACACATTAAATGATGCGTTAAATGTATATCCTTATTATGGTGGAGTTTATTTAGCGCTTGCAGCATCAGTTGATGATTTAGGAGGTAATATTAACTACCCATCGATCGTAGCGGATTATGAAGATCACTATTATGGAAATCATTACACATTTGATGATGGAGAATTCATAATTAAAGCAGGAGATAGAGTATCTGAAGAAGATATTCAAAGAATTTATTGGGCATCAAAAGAAGTTAAAGCACAATTCCATCGATTATATGGAGTAAATGAACCAGTTGAAACTGGCAATCCAGATGATGTATTAACGGCCATTATTTATAATGATAGTGATGAATATGGAATGAATCGATATTTGAATGGTTTAGATACTAATAATGGCGGTATCTATATTGAAAGCTGGGGTACGTTCTATACATGGGATAGAGAAGTACCTACAGATAGTATTTATGGGTTAGAAGAACTATTTAGACATGAATATTTTCATTTTCTTCAAAGCAGATTTTTAGTGCCGGGCATGTGGGGTGATACAGATTTATATAACAATGATCGATTAGTATGGGTTGAAGAAGGTGGAGGAGAGTTTTTTGCTGGTTCAACTAGAACAGGAATTGATACTAGATCAACAAAAATAGGAAACATACATTCAAATCCATCTGACTGGTATACTTTGGATCAAGTATTACACGGAACCTATGGATTATGGGATATTTACGATTATTCCTACGCATTTTATGATTTTATTTACAATCATCATATGGATATCTTTGATAATGTAAAACAATATATAAGTAATGAAGATGCTGATGGGTTTGATCATTATATGGATGATTTAGCAAGAAACACTAATTTAGAAGATGAATATCACAATCATATTCAAAATTTGATCAATGATGGAGGGCGAGTTGTATTAGTAGAGGATGATTATTTAGTTAATCATTCTAATAGATCTCTACCAACCATAAGTTCCGATATTACAAATGAGATTAGTTTACGTAATGTAATAGAAAACACCTATAATTCTGATCTTTTTGACACCTATACTATTGAAGGTAGATATGTTGGGGGTAGGTCGAACGGTGAAGTAAATGATAGGGAAGCAATGAACAATATTGTAAATCAGGTATTAGGAAACTTAGATAACCGATGGAGCGGCTATAGAACGGTCACTGCTTATTTTGTGAATCATAGAGTGAATTCAAATGGTGATTATGAATATGATGTCGTATTCCATGGATTACTTCCGGATCAGGGGACTGGTACAGGGTCAGACCCTGTAGCAGATATTAGTGGTCCTAGCAGCGCTTTAGTAAATGAAACCGTTAGTTTCTCAAGTGATGGTTCATATGATCCAGATGGTACTATCGACTTTTATGATTGGAATTTTGATGATGGTTCGACAAGCACGAGAGCAAATCCAACTCATACCTTTACAGCACCAGGTATTTACTCTGTTAGGTTAACAGTTACCGATAATGAAGGAAGAACAGATACGACAGTAACTACAATTCGTATAACAGAAGAAGATACAGGAGGAGGTGAACCTGGAATCATATTGCAAACAAATGGGACATTAACTAGTCAAAACTCAGGTGATAATCACTATTTTACAGCTGTTGGAACCGGAGAAACTTCAATTACCTTAACAGTACCTAGTGCTAATGATGCCATTACTTGGGTGCTATATGAAGCGATTACTGGAGATAGAGTAGATTGGGCGATACAAAACGGTAATGTTCATGAAAGGACGATGAACCTTGTGTCGGGCACTGAATACGAGATCTTGGTGTATACTTGGGAAACTGCAACGATTGATTATGATCTTCTTGTCATTGGGGACGGTAGCCCCACTGATCCGACAGATCCAGGAACTGGTACGGGTGAGGGGAGCGGAACTGGATTTGATCCTGTAGCAGACATTAGTGCTCCTAGCACCGCAATAGTAAACGAAACGATTAATTTCTCAAGTGACGGTTCATATGATGCAGATGGTACTATCGACTTTTATGATTGGAATTTTGATGATGGAACGACGAGTACAAGAGCAAATCCGACTCATACCTATACAACACCAGGTAATTACTCTGTGAGATTAACCGTTACGGATGATCAAGGCAGAACAGATACGACGGTAATTACAATTCGTATAACAGAAGATGATAAAGGAGAAGGTCAATCTAGTATCATTCTTGAAACTAGTGGTACATTAACTAGTCAAAACTCAGGTGATAATCATTATTTTACAGCTTTTGGAACCGGAGAAACTACAATCACATTAACAGTACCTAGTGCTAATGACGCTATTACCTGGGTGTTATATGAAGCGGCTACAGGAGTTAGAGTGGGTTGGGCGAGACAAAACGGCAATGTCCATGAATGGACGATGAACCTTGTACAAGGCACTGAATATGAGATCTTGATGTATACTTGGGAAACAGCAACGGTTGATTATGATCTTCTTGCCATTGAGGACGGTACCCCTACAGATTCGACAGATCCAGGAATTGGTGGGTAGGCAATCAGAAGTCAACTTAGTTGAAAGTAAGATAGATGGTTCCCTTGGCTATGCTAGTGGTGATCAATACAGATTGGCTATACTTTAATGCTAATAGATCAGGTAATGTAACTGTTGATGTCACTAAATACATGGCTGGAAATGCGATTATTCGATAGATTTAACAAAATAATTATTGGAAATATACAGGGAGGCAGATTGGTGTCTCCCTATTTAGAATTAGCACTTAGTAAACCAAAGTCAATAGTAACATCGTCTTGTGGGTATGGCAACCAAAAGTGAAATTGATTGCAATAGGTGGTGGGGTAAAAATATGGTATATTATTCCTTAATGATATACCATATTTTTAAACTTGCCTTAGGATACTCGACTATACAAATTCATCTAACTAAACATAAATATATATTATCTCAATAGTTTAGGGGGTAAATTGTTATGAGTTGTTATGGTAGACGTTCTGATAGTGGAGCTGTGAGTGTCTTAGTACTATTCATACTCTTAGTTATCATTTTAGCAGCTGCAACTTTTGTATAATAAAAAAATAATTAAATTACCTATCGATTAGCTCATATATTTCTTCTCTACGGAAAGAGGCTGGGACAAAACTAGTCTAAATTAATGGAGAAAAGGTTCTAATCATTGGTTTTTAATGATCAGAACCTTTTCTTATAAAAATCCCTTTGGAAATATTACGTCCGCACTAGCTTCTATGGTTTGGTTTAATTCTTCTATTTTTTCTTCCATCTTTTCCGCAACATCTGAAAGTTCTTCTGTAGACTTATGGTTTTGTTCTTGTTTCCATCTCCTGTTGATTTAGCAATATTAACATCTTTTTCGACTTGTATCCAATCTATAGAATCTCATTGAATAGTAGGTGTTCTTGTGTCTTTTAGCCACTCGGTTTTATCCGTCGTTGAGTTACTAGAATTCATAGGTTTACTGTCCTTTCTTGTCAAGAAAAACCGTGGATAAGTCTGCACCCTTTCAGGTTGGGGCAAAGTTTGAACCCCTATCTGGTTTCATTACAAAATCAGCTTTCGCTTTTTATCCTTTTCTTCTGCCCTCTATGTCGTTTCGTCCCCTTACGGTTGGATACCTCGTCAATGAGGAACATATAGGGTTTACCAAGTTCCACGTAATATATAATTGTGAATGCCTTAGGAGCCACCTTTAAACCGGAAGTGCTTTATTCCATTCGCATTGGTTTATCAAGTTGCCTTTGCTTGACTCCTTACCTTTTGGTCAAAGCGTTTCAGCCTATTTCGCTTTCTCCAGCGTAACGATTCCTTCAGTGATTCACTTTACGTTCTCCATAGCATTCTAACTCTAGCAGTTGTCCCAGTCTTAGGCTACTCGAACTTCCACATTGTCTTATGAGCTTTCTAACCCGGACGTTGCCATTTACGCTAGTCACAATAGAGTTACCCCGAATGGATGGGGCAGTCTTTCGATGGAAAAGTTAAGGGTATCTATGGTTACCGTCGTATGTTGTTGAACATGAATCGGAAATTTGGACAGAAATTCAATCATAAGCGGATTTATCGATTAATGAAAATTGCTGTGTTGCACGATCTGCATACTATAAATGGATGAATCACACTTCTTCTGCCCATGAAATACAAAATATTCCTCCTTAGATAAACAATCATAATATTCCTTAACTA
The DNA here is from genome assembly GCF_040100845.1 of Chengkuizengella sp. SCS-71B. NCBI lineage: Bacteria > Bacillati > Bacillota > Bacilli > Caryophanales > Paenibacillaceae > Chengkuizengella > Chengkuizengella sp. SCS-71B. The sequence continues at coordinate 1,456,615 of NZ_JAZHSH010000001.1, forward strand.
CATCTTGTAATAACTGGTCATAAGATTTACCCATTTTTGATAGTGCGTTTTGTGGATCTGTTTTACGTTGTGGATCAAGGATATGATGACCTATGATTGCTTTTGCAGGATCTAATCCAAACTTAAAACAGATATAAGCAATTACCCATATATACCTTTTATAAGCTTCTTCATTATTAATACTGCCTCTCTTATGAGAAAAACAAAGCTCAACACCTGCTGCTATATCATTCGCATCATCACCAAATATCTGATTATCTAAAGGTTTTTGATATAGAACATGCCATGCCTTTTCTGGTGTATCTGTAAGCAAAGGAATACACTCAAAAATTCCTGTGTCATCAACAAAAATATGAGCGGATGCACTCATATCATTGTTTGAGTTTTCGTAATAGGTAATGTTTTGTAGAACTGTTGATCCATCATTCCCTGTGTCGTGAGCAACAATGAAACCTACTATTGGCATCTTGATTCCTGATCGTCTTTTTGTGCCTTTAGTGAGGTGTTTTTTAGTTATTGGATATTTCTGTTTGAAGGTCAAAGTGCTTCACTTCCTTTCTAAATTCACTGAAATAAATAGAAGATCACCGCACCAATCGTGGCAGTGATCACATATTTAAAAAGCTCCATCCAGCCTTGACGTTCTTTAAGATTGTTTGCTGTGGTGTTTGATAAAGCATTGAATAATTTTGTTTCTAAACTATCTAACTTCTGCAGGATCTGATTTACATAAGCTTTTGTTCCTTCTTGATGTGCGTATAATTGCCTTATATCTTCCTCAAGTCTTTCATCATTAATTTCCAATTTATCAAGACGACGTTTCATTTCTACTTGTTCAGTATCCAAACGATTGACTTGTCTCATAATTTCTTCCAATCTCCCCACCCCCTAAAAAGGTATAAATAAGCAACTATACAAAAAGGACCGCAAAGGGTCCCTGTGTTAAAAAATATTGAATGATATTTAATTCCAATCTCCCCCACCCTCCTTAACATTAAAGAACCCTGCTTTAAATAGGCAGGGCTTCTAAAATTTAATAATAAATAAACACTTTAGTACTGTATATAATTGTTGAATCCTTGAACCTAATCACAACAACTCATTAATTAAATTTAACTGTTGAATTCTTTCAATTAGCCCTTCTGGGGTTTCCAATTCTGATACTCCCCTAAGTGCCTCAATCTCTGCTATCAATTCTGCTTGCAATGCAAGCAACTCTTCTCTACTTAATGAGCTTAATGAACCCCCTGAGCCATATCTTAAACGTCCTCTAGAACTCATTAAAATGATAACAAGAAGAATAAAGAGTACTAGAACAATGGCAGCTAAACTATTAAATCCTTTTTTAGATGTCATAGAATCATCCCTCCTATCTATATATGATGTACTATATACTATGAAAGGATAATCTATTTTGATTGGACGTGTATCCTAGGATAAGTTCTCATTTTTCATAGATTAAAACCCCACTATAAATAGTGAGGTTTTCCGTTGAGGGATTTTATGAGTGCACAATAGTTCTACCTTATATTCTATGTTTAAACCCTTCATTTTGGTATAGACAAGTGACTTGATTGTTTGAAAATGTGCTATTATTTCAAACATATAACTCACTGAGGGACTTGTCCAGCGTTCTCTTTTCTTGTGTTACTTAACTCTCTTCTAGATTATACCTTGTGCTCTACCCTTCAACATGTTTATATCTATTAAATCGTATGATGAACTTCTCCCAGAACTAATTAAAATAATAACTAAAAGAATGAATAGTACTAAAACAATTCCTGCTCCAGTAGCAGAACTATGTCCACTCATGTTAATCCCTCCTCTCTAAATGATGTAATATATACTATGAAAGGAAAATCTATTTTGATTGGACGTGTATCCTAGGGTAAGTACACATTTTTCATAGATTAAAACCCCACTACAAAATAGTGAGGTTTTCCGTTGAGGGATTTTATGAGTGCACATTAGTAGGCTGCTAATATATTCTATGTTCTGTAGCTTCATTTGGTATAGACAGGTAACATATTTGTTTGAAAATGTGCTATAATACCATTTCAAACATATAAGTTTCTCTCCACCCTCCTTAATATTAAAGAACCCTGCCTGGAAATCCATCTTCAAAAATACCGTTATATTTTCTAACTGATGAAATTAAGATTATTACAAGTAATATAAATAACACTAATACAATAACTGCTCCCATAATAATCCCTCCCTTACAATTCTAAATCCATAGGAATGATCAGACAGTTGAGCGATTTCTTTTTCCACGTCAACTACCTCCTAATCATAGTTTAAAAAAGGGCTGTAAATGATTCTTGATCTTTCACCATCGTTTACAATAATTACAAACTAGTTTCTTATTAATTTGTAGTTCTTTTAACGTTCTTTATTCGTACAATGGCAAGTATAGCAGAATTAGAAAGTCGCTACTTTAATATTTAAAAATTTTGAACTTCTTTACAATCTCTTAATTTTCAAAAAAAACCTCTTTTAACTGATGAAAAGATAACCTTCCCAGCATTATTATCAAAATATCCTTCAACTAATTAATTGAAATGGAATACTTAGTTCTTGTAAAAAAGTTACTTTTACAAATACATGAAGTGGATTTCCCCAATCAGAATTTTTAAATCTATAACTACATTTTGCATACCTATTACTCTCTCTTTTTAAAATAATAGTATCTTTATGTTTAAGTTCTTGAGATTACTTACATATTTATTGAAATTATTACAATATAAACTAATATATTACAATTTAATGATATAATGAAAGTGTTAAAAATCTAATTTATCAACGTAACAGATGATTAATTAGGTAATCATTATTTTTATTATTCAAAAGGAGTAGATGTAATGAAGAAAATGTTGCTTTTTATCTTAAGTGGACTACTTGTACTAGGATTTGGACTTCCCAACGATGTAGGCGCAATCGAACAAAGTACAAAAACGTTTTCGGTCGAAGAAAAACTTGCACTAATTACGAAATATGCACCTCGTATCTGGTTTCATAATGATGAAGAATTTTTCCCCTCTTCAGTAGAGTGGTCAGCGCAATATATGGAGCGCTATAAACCATCTGGAAGTAATGAGTATTCTTTGAAAACAATCGAAGAACTGAATGATGCTGAGGATGTGCTCGACTTCTTTAGTGGAAATCTTGATTCTGCCCGTATTTATGCTGGATGGCGTGAAGCAGGACCCAATACGATCGATATCAAATACTATATCTGGTATCCGTACAACCGCGGGAAACTACCCTCTAATATTGATTGGCTCATCGGCCCCCTGCTCCCAGAATACGGTCATCATGTTGGTGACTGGGAAGGCATGCAAATTCGACTCATAAATGGAGAACCTAAGCAAGTACAATTAAATTATCATTCATCAAACAAAAAGTACAGCTGGAATGATTTTAAAACTGTAGACGATACACACATCGTAACTTATTCGGCCAAGGGCTCGCATGGAACTTGGAAAGATCCAGGCACTCATGTGTATCATGACCTATTTATTGATGAATTAGTGGATGAGACAAGCCAAGGTACCGCATGGGATACATGGAATGCTGTAGAAGCCTATGATTTTGACTTACAAGAAGGATTGTCAAATACATCGTGGCCGGCGTGGTTAAGCTCTGACAATACGTGGACTGAACCCGGAAAAGATCCTTCTGATCCTCTAGCCGGTGGTGTTCACCTTTGGGGAAATTTAGAACTAGATTGTAATATTTTTGAGTTGTGCGTCTTAAATAGTGGACCCTCTGGACCTAATGAAAATAGCGATTGGACGAATGCATTTGGTGAACCAGCAACTTCCTTATTGAATGTTGCCTTCCTATCTGCACATGGTAAATATTTAGTAGCAGAAAACGATGGTAACGACAAAGTTAATGCAAATCGTGGAAACGTATATTTATGGGAGAAGTTCAATATTAAAGTTGTCGATAGCCCAGATGGAAGTAGTTGTATTCTTAACGGTGACATAGTAAATATTGAAACAGGAGCAGGCTATTATCTCCGGGCAACAGACAATGGTGACCTTGATGCCAGAGCGTCTCAACCTAACTCATGGGAAAAATTCACGCTTATCAACCATACCAATAGTACGGGATGTTTAGTTGGCGGCGATCAAATTTCTTTAAAAAGTGTACATGGTAAGTATGTCGTAGGAGAAGACGATGGTGAAGCGCATGCGAATAGATCCAGTCTCGGCTCATGGGAGAAATTTATCGTCGAACTACATTAATTTTCTAGATATAAATCCTCTCACTTCATCAAAGTGAGGGGAGTTTTACCTGTTAAATCAAAAATATTTGTTTGTTAAACTATATGACCCAAATCATAAATAAAGGCACATTAAAGAAATGCGCCATTTCACTCATTTTTTTATTTTACACTCTTTTATATACTAACATATTCCTTTTTGGTGCAATTATAGTATAAGATTATTAAAATCTAGGAGAGAAAATAAAATTATTTTTGGATATTCGAGAGTCAGCACGTATGAACAGAATTTAGAAGTTCGGTGTAGAAAAAATATACCAGCAGAAAATGACGGGATCTAGGAAAGATTCGTCCAGAGCTACAGGAACTTTTAAAAGTATTACGACAAGGTGATCGGGTTGTGGTTTTTAAGTTGGATCGAATTTCTCGGTCAACAAAACATCTAATTGAATTAAGTGAGCAATTTGGCGAACTTGGTGTGGATTTTGTATCCATACAAGATAGCATTGACACTTCAACAGCTATGGGGAAATTCTTTTTCCACACAATGGCTAGTATTGCAGAATTAGAGAGGGATATTATTAGTGAAGCCTGTCGAAATGTTTGATCAGTAGCCTTGGAGTTCAAAAACCCTTACAAATCATCGGAATGAAATTCGGAAACTGTATGACTTTAATGAAGGGACACTCCAAGACGAGAAAGAGATAACGGAATGGTTATATGGAAGAAATGGAATCATGGATGGATATGGAAAACGAAGAAACAGGAGAAGAGAATGAAGAAAAAGGGAAAATCACTTTTCGAAAGATTACACTTGGTCCAGGAAGAGTGAGTAAAGATACTTGTATTTGGAAATTAATAAGTGGAAAACACTACATAGGTTAGAACTTCCGAATCATCTATTCAGCTCCATCCCACCCAATGTGTTAAGAAAGTATAGATTGAGAGCTGTATCTGAAGAAAAAAGAGAGTTGCGTCGACACCAACCTGCCATACGTTACTGGCAGCTCTTTTTTCATGCAGAATAAAGGAGATCACTGATAGTTTAATTGAAATCTTAATCACGCTCATCCACAAGATTGATGGCTACGCAGAGAAAAAGGTCAAAGAAAGAACTGATTATGGAAGTAAAAAAAGTGCACGGCAAAAATGACATTCTGATATTTTTATTAAAAGCTGCATTAGAAAATCCTGATGGGATCGTTAAAGATATATTATTTTTATTAGTAGATAAAAACACGTTAGAAAGCATTATTAAGGAATTGAAGTATAAGAATTCTGTTTATCAAGAAAAAGTCTATTGGAAAATACGAACTTCATATAGTAGTTCCTATCGATCAGTAGTAACAGAATTACTAAAAACATTAGATTTTCGTTCTAAATCGTTATCGAAACCCAGACGAACACTTGCCATCCGATTTTTCGAAGCATCGAGAGGAACATTATGCTTTTCTTAAGCTTCCTTTAAATGTAGATGAAAAGATTGCGGAGCTACAGAACGAAATGCATGAAAAGTTAACGATGCTAGACCATGGACTTTGTCGATTTCTGGGATCTTAAGTCGCCAACAATATGATGAAATGGTCAAGTATGCCACCGCCTTAAGATTAAGAGTTGCAGATACGGATTCGATCTTAAAGCAATTCGCTAGAAATACCTCCATCCTACCTATAAAGCATTGCAGGAACTAGGGAGAGCTGTGAAAACGTCTTTTTTATGTGAGTATCTCCACTTTGAAGAAATACGTCAAGAAGTTCAATCGGCATTAAACGTAGTGGAAAACTGGAATTCTGCTGTTGATTTTGTTTTTTATGGAAAAGGAGGGGAAATCCAAAAAAATCAGCCTGAAGAACAAGAGATTGCAATTCTTAGCCTTCACCTGCTACAAAATGAGTAAATGACAAAAAGCAAATCCTACTTTACTTTGGTCATGTGTATCAACAAAGTTCTTATCAATTTCTGAAATAGAAAAGGGGTGAATTCACTGATTTTAACATTTAGACTTATCAAAACGTTCCTAATTTTATAAATATTTAGAACTATTTTTTTGGTAATAATAGAAACTTTTATCTATATTATGTTAATATAATATAATCACATATATATAACAATATATGGTAAAAAAGCAAAAAATAAAACGAACTGTGTAAATTGAAGACGTACTTATTAATCTCAAATCTCAATATTTAGTAAATACTTGCAGTTATGATAAACAACTAAGTTGGGGGAGAACAGAGGGTTTAGATATTCTTTAACGAGAATATTTGTAATAGTATCCGTGTTGTGTTAATAGATTTCATTGAGTAATTTTTCAACTATGAAAACAGAGGTATAACCTCAATAGGAATATAATTGTCATTATAAATTAATGTAATGTATATTACATACTTTAAGGTTTAATATTATTATAATAAAATTAACATAAATAACCAGTTACATAGTTACAACAAACTAAAGACCAACAATTAAACTATTGCAGTATAAATTTTCTATATTTTCAAAAATATATTGAATCAATATACAAATTATAGTAATATTAGTTATAACTAACTAATATTCATGCATTAATATTAAAAAAAGTACAAATTATGGTACTATCCTAACTATCTAATTCTCATCTGTTAGCGGTGGATCTCAAATTAGTTAGTTATAACAAAATAAGTAATTAAAGGGGGTGAGAAATGAAAAGCTTTTTACGGTTTAGGTTTACTGACTTTCTGCTTGGTTTTCGATTTGGTCAGTTGAATGCTTAAACATAGAAAAGAGTCATTTTATCATCGCTTTCTTTGTTTAGTAAAAACCTAAATATTTTGAAACCCTCAATTATTTTTTTACCATAATAATTTAACGATTTAAATGAACACAGTGAAATTACTTTACTTTTAAGCCTGATATTGAACCATTATTCCAAGACATATCTAAGAAATCATTTAGTTTTTCATCATAAAAATTACAGATCGAGAAGCGATGAAACCATTTGAAGATATGAGAGAGGGTATAAAAGAACAACTCATGATTTCTAAAATAAAACCAGAAGATTTTGTTACAGTCTTAAAAGAAAAAATTGATGATGCAAATGTAAAAATTAAAGATGATGATCTTGAAGATACTTTTTCAGATTTAGAAAACGTATTTAACCAATAAAAATGAGTTAAACATTTGTAATGGCTTAAGATTAGGGAAGGTTGATTTATTACACAAAACATTAATTTGAAGAAAGGTGAAACAAATGAACAAATTTACAAAAAAGGGATTATCCATTGTATTTGCAATTCTGTTCAGTTTTGGATTATTCAGTTCAAATATTTCGGTATATGCAATCAATAATGAGATATCTTCATCATCTGAGGGCATTACAACCACGGATCCTGTGCTAGATTATATAGAGTATATAACTCATATAGGTCTTCCAAGTTGGATACAACACATCTCTGGTATTGTCCCACATTTGGATACAGCAGCAAGTCACGCTAGGTCCTGGAAAAATGAAATTTACCCAGATGCTCTTAATATCATTAACAATACGATTGAATATGATGATGATTTGCATTTAGCTTACGATCGATTAGTCGATTATTCTGAAAGGATGGATGATCCTGGAGTTAGAGCTTCATTTATTTCAGAATTAAGTAACCTACAAGATAGCTTTAGTTCAAGAAATGTGTCTATAGAAGATGAATATCGTATCATTAATAATTTTAAGGTACATTTACGTGATGTGGACCAACCAAATTTCCAAAATGATTATTATACAGCTGTTCAAAAAAACATAGAGGAAGCCTTGGAAGAATTAGGGCAAATCCTAAATCTTTTAGATAGTGCCGTTACTTTTTTAGATCAAGGTTTTAGTGGATTAGAAAATCAATGGTTCTCATTATCTTTAAAGTTTGACAGATTGCTAGAGATTGTTGTAGAAGATGTAGATGTTGATTCTCCTTTGTTGATTGCAAATTTAAACGATATAAAGAGTACTTGGGATAATACATTTGAATTAGCACTAACCATTCAAGAGAAAATGGATCATTCATTTAAAAGACAGGTTCTTGGTTGCTCTATTCCTTGGGGATCACCAACCCCTGCTGGGGAGGAGATTTATTATACCTTATATGATGGAAACCCTGCAGCTGGAGGAAAAGAATTGGGTAAGTTTGAAGGGACGGACTCCACAATCACTCTATCTTCAGCATTGTATGATATTTTAGAAGTAAACAACCCTGACCAAACTTTATATGCGTCTAAGGAAGTGAATGTGAATGGTGAATTATTAAAATCAGATGCTTACCGACTACCTAGTATTTGGACATTGTCTGAAGCCGCTTTCCTATTTTCAGAAACAGACTTTCAGGGAGACTGTATTGTGCAGTTTAATTATTGGGGCAAGTCTGATTTACAAGAATCTGATTTTGACAACAAGTTGTCATCCATGTTAGTACGTGGAAATGTATATGTTAGACTATGGCAAGATGCAAATTACAGAGGATTTGGACAAGCCTTTTTCACTGAAGACAGTTTTACTCAGGTTCGTAATTTTGGGGGAAAAGTTGTTGGAGCAAACGTGGTCTCTTCCATTTTAATAGAACCACAGAAAGAAGGCATCTATTTCTTTAATGAAGAAGATTTTAGTGGTAGTTTAACTTTTATGAGCACTAATCTTGGGGTAACCCATAATAATAGTAGATGGAATTTTATGAATAACAACCAATTATCATCAGTGAAAGTGATTGGTCCTTATGCATTAGTTGTATATGATCTTAATAACTTTACAGGTGGAGGGGCTATCATTAAAGAGAATTTTGGAGGTCCTAATTTATCATCTGAAAATATGAATAATAGAACGGAATCATTTAGTATATTTAAAGGTGAAGGTGTGTGGTTCTTCGAGGAGAGTTATGCAGCGGGAAATTGGCAAGTATATCCACAAGTAGCTGGAACTTCATCGGATTGTCGTTATATGAATGATTGTGCTGCACAAGATTTATATGGAAACGGAGTAAAAGGAGCTCCTATGCTTGGAGATACTTTATCTTCCGTACTCGTTATTGGGGGTTATAGTGTTACTCTGTATGAACACCCAGATTATAAAGGTAATTTTGAAAATGTTGAACATTTAAGCATTTGGTTACTTCAGGTAGGGGATAATAAAACTTCATCATTTAAAATATATAGAAAATAGGTTGTTACTAGTTTCAATGAGTTTTTCGTAAAATTATTAATTAAAGGGGGTGGGAAAAATGTAACCGTTTAATTAGAATGTCTGATTTTATGTATTTTATCTTAACAGTAAGGAGTGATAGTTGAAAGATTTGAAAAAAATTATGGTTTAGGTTTACGAGTTCTGCTTGGTTTTCGATTCGGTCAGTAAACGTTGCATACTTATTCATGTTTATTTTTTAAAAGATTCTATATTATAAACTTTTGAGGAAGAGGGAGAAGTGTTATGAAATTAAAAAAAATGGGTATTGCTATTCTCGCATTATTAACGATTTTATCTTTCCAAACTAATAGTCTGAATGTTCATGCAGCAGAAGTTACTGCACCAGCATATAACGAATTATCTCAACAAATTCAAAATCTTATGGATTATGACGATAATTTTAAATTTATGATAAATATTTTATTTACCTCTGTGGATTCTGGGAATCAAGAGTTATTTAATGAAGCAGCTGAAATTTTAAAGAAGGACCTTCTGAATCTTGAGACAAATGTATATAATTCTCAGAAAAGAGTGGTGGAATTGAGGAATAAACTATCAAATTCAGCTCAAGATTTAGATGAATTCCAATTCATTATAAATGAGTCATATCTTATTCAAGATCGAATAAGAGCTGCTTTAGCTGCAGTTGAGGATGCTACTTCCTCTGATTTCTCATTCTGGGTCCCCTTCATGTTAGAGGCTGCTAATGAAGAATGGAAAAAAGGGATTGACTATTTTTCAGCATTAAAAAGTGATTTAAATTTATGATTTAAAAATAAAACAGCTAGACATTGAAACCATACTTTGTTTTTCGAAGTCATGTTTATTTTTAAAAAGATTCTATATTATAAACTTTTGAGGAAGAGGGAGAAGTATTATGAAATTAAAAAAAATGGGTATCGCTATTCTCGCATTATTAACGATTCTATCTTTCCAAACTAATAGTCTGAATGTTTATGCAGCAGAAGTTGCTGCACCAGCATATAACGAATTATCTCAACAAATTCAAAATGTTATTGAGTATGACGATAATTTTAAATTTATGATAAATATTTTATTTTCCTCTGTGGATTCTGGGAATCAAGAGTTATTTAATGAAGCAGCTGAAATTTTAAAAAAGGACCTTCTGAATCTTGAGACAAATGTATATAATTCTCAGAAAAGAATGGTGGAATTGAGGAATCAACTATCAAATTCAGCTCAAGATTTTGATGAATTCCAAATCATTATAATTGAGTCAAATATTATTCAAGAGCGAATAATATCTGTTTTAGCTGCAGTTGAGGAGGCTGATTTCTCGTTCTTTGGTAGAGTCATGTTAGATTTTGCTAATGGAGAATGGCAAAAACTCATTGACTATACTTCAACATTAAAAAGTGACTTTAATTTATGATTTAATATAAAAGAAGCTAAACATTAAAACCACACTTTGTCTTTCGGAGTGTGGTTTATTTCTTATTCATAAAGGAATGAGGATAGATTTTACAGAGTATGTATCTTTTTGCCAATTTCTCGAAAAGGGGGAATAAGGAATTTCCCTCCCGTCTAATTCTACGGAAAAAAATTCCTTATAATTACTTTATTTCTGATAATGTTATTAGGTCAATTCTCGAATCATTGTATCCTTATCACAGATTCTTGTCGTTTATGAACTGGAGAAATTTATTTTATGATTGATCTTAATCAATAATACCTACGGATGCATAACCATTTGCAATTGCGTTATATTCAGTACTATTGGTCCCATACAAATCTGCAGCCGACTGTAATAAAGCATTACGCGCATCAATAAATTGTGATTGAGAAGTTAAATATTGTGTAAGTGCACGATAATAAATTTTTCCTGATTTTTCTAGACCAATCTCTGTTGCAATATTGTAGAATGCTTTATTTGGTATACCGCTGTTTATGTGTACTCCTCCCCAATCCCCTTCTCTTGTATTCGGAAGATGTACAAAATCATCCATATGAGCGGGCTGTTTTCCATCACGAGCAGGATTATCCATATATCTCATTGCATCTCCATCAATATCTGGAGTATATATCTCTTCTCCTAATAACCAATCTGGTGACCCTTTATAATTTGCTTCTATTAAGATTCCAAAAACATCTGAGAAGGATTCATTTAAAGCACCGGGTTGAAATTCATAGACTAGATTTGCTGAATAATCCGTGACGGCATGTGTGACCTCGTGGGCTACTACATCTAGAGATTCAGAAAAAGGAGTATATTCTGTACCATTACTAGTTATACCTCCATCTCCATAAATCCATTGTGTACCCACCCATGCAGCATTAATATATGATCCACCTTCTGGAGCTCCAACATGGACACTTGATATAAAATCGCTTCCTCTATTATCATAACTATTTCGATTATGTTCATTTAAAAAATAATCATAAGCAACACCTGCATAATGATGAGCATCTACAGCTGCTCTTTGACGTTCGGAATCAAAGTTATTGTCCCTGTCAGAAACCAGAGATCCCCTTTGATATCTATCCCCAGCATCATATGTTTCAATAACCCCGTCTCTTGTTGTATCCTGTAAAAAGTATTTTCTCTTCTTATAATAAGTGTTAATATCTCTAACTTCGCCTGAAAGTCCTGTACCCGTTCCAACCTCGGCCGCATCTTGAATTCGATTATAGGACCTTAGTACTTCACCTTTTTTTGCATCAATAAAGAAGAATTCACGACCAATGTACGGTTCTAAAAATTGAAGCTCAACAATATATACAGGCATCCATATCCCTTCATGTTGATATATAAAGAGATCAGTGGCTGGTTCCGTTGTATATGTATCCTCTGTTGGCGTAAAACTTAGTTCATTTTCAGCTACCTCTATAGCCTTTGAAGATGATAATTTAATCGTTTTACTCCATTTTTTATTGACTAATTTAGGTTCTACTTGGCCATTGATGGAGGTGATAACACCATGATCATCTGTGTGTACACTTATTTCTGCTCCATAAACAGGGATCCCATCCACTGTGAACTGAGTTTTATAATGTGTCATACCAAGCTCATCAGATTCACTGGAAACAATTTCAAAATCTCCGTCAACTATATTGAATAAATCTTTGTTCTCTTCTAGAAAACTTGAGATATTCATATTTTCATCTGAGAGTTTACCAGAAATATAACGAGGAATACCTTTCTTTTCGTCCCATGACACATCAAATTTGACCTTTTCCTTCAATGATTTTTCTTTCATTTTATCTAACTTCTTCTGTTGTTTTTCATTAGCATCATTTAAATCTGTTTCTGAAATGAGGGAATTTGCAGAAACATCAGCAATCGAAGTTAATAACACCCCAAAAGTCAACATTGTAGCTAATAGAATCGATACGATTTTCATTTTTTTCATTCTTGTTTCTCCTTTTTAAGCTGTAATGTATTAAAGTAATGGTGTCAAAGAATCTAGCATTTCCTCCTTTTTAGTTTTATGATTGAATAATGACATCTACAAAATTTTATAATATATTTCTTTCCTTTGAATAAATAATTACACCACTACATAATTATAGAATAAATTTGTTATGTAAGGTTGTCAATTACTAATTTTCTTAAGTGAAGAATTGATGTTATTAAGTTTGTTTAGTAGGGGAGGAGTTGTTAAAATTAAGCAGTCGATAGAGTTAAAAAATATAAGTTTGATACAGGATATACAAAAGATAAAATTAGATGTATTTTTCCTGAAGTTTTTGATACATGACAAGCAATTTTAGAAAGTATACCCTAAAATAAATCAATGGAACTTACTCATATTTCTTATTTTAAAATTCAAATCTGTAGTATTGTGTTTTCATGCTCTCCCATTGATTGGCTACCAACCAATTTAGATCATTGAGTACCACATTTGATAATAATGGAGATAAAATTCCAACTTGAGGAGTCCCTTTAGTGGGTATTCGTTCCCCTTGTATTGGTGCTTTGAGCATTTTACATATAATTGCTAATATCCGTTCATCTTTAATTCCAATATTACATAGTTGGCTCAACGATTTTTCTTTCATTTTATCTACTTCTTCTGTTATTTTTCATTATCTTTTAAACCTGTTTCTGAAATGAGGGAATTTGAAGAAACATCAGCAATCCAAGCTAATAGCACCCCAAAAGTCAAAACAGTAGCTAATAGAACTGCTCCAATTTTTATTTTCTTCATTCTCATTTTCTCCTTTCACTTTTCCAGAATTAAAGGCAAATGTTTTATGAATACAAGATATCATCCTTGCATTACAAAACCGAAATTCATCTCCTAACTACGCTAGTGCTTAGAGGATGGAGAATTCTTTCGGAATACGTTAAATGGTCACTTAAAAAACATCACCCATGTAATGCGATATGAATAAAATAACCCTAATTACTCCATAGAAAGGATGGCATATATGAGCACTTTTGATCCAAATAAGCTAAGAGTTACTTTTTTTAAAGGTGTCACTGAAACGATGCCGATTTTTCCTCGATTTTATACATTAACACATTCAGATCTTACAGGAGAACTTTTTTTAGATATTGGTCGAACTTATCAAGTAGACAAAATTAATATTAACATGCGTGATGAAGTGCTAGGGCATTGGTATATATCAAATGAATGTATAGCTTTTCATGCCTACGTATATGTATCGAATGGTGAATTCGATAAAGAAGTGTCGAAAGTAAGGTATGAGATTTTCAAAAGAGAACTTCCACTGGCATTGAAAGCTATACGTTATGGTGATCGTCATTTATTTGATATATATCCACAATTAGATGAGAAAACAATATGCATTTATTTCCAATCCGTTTATCCTCAATTTCATGGTGTTGAAAGTTGGGGTGAATTTAAAGATTATAAAACTATCTTTTATTATACTAGTTCGTAGAGGTTTAAGTTATCTTTAATCATGGACCTTCCACAATCTGTTGATGAAGTACTCTTAAATTCTAGTGGTATAACAGTAGTTGTAAACGGATTATTAGCGTTATTCTAAAATTAGCACTTTCTTTATAACTATTATTTAGATTGACTACTATAATCCCCTAATATATGATTAAACAGATATTTTGAACTATTGATATTTAAAAGGGGGAATTTTATGGTTAGCTTCACGAATTTGTTAGCTTTTGCATTGGTTTCACTTGGTATTGTATGTTCTCCAGGACCTAACATGATTTATCTTATTTCTCGTTCTATACTCAAGGACGTATTGCAGGAATCATCTCTCTTTTAGGTGTTATGCTTGGATTTTTGATTTATTTACTTGCAACATTGGTTGGACTTGCATCATTATTTAATGCAGTTCCCTTTATTTATGAGTTAGTCAAATGGGCAGGTGTCGCTTACTTACTATGGCTTGCTTGGAATTCATTTCATTCAAAAACTTCAATCCTAACTCCGCAAACTCTCACTATAGAACCTCGAAGAAAATTGTTTCTAATGGGATTTATGACTAATCTACTAAATCCTAAAATTGCAATTTTATATGTATCTTTACTTCCTCAATTTCAAGATCCAGCACAAGGTTCATTATTTCTCCAAGGTGTTACTCTTGGTCTCACCCAACTTATAGTTAGCTTTATAGTTAATCTATTCATTGTTCTAACTGCTAGTAAAATAGCTACATGGCTTTCTACACGTCCGACATGGGAAAAGATTCAACGTTGGTTCATGGGTAGTGTGTTGACTGGTTTAGCTGGACACCTAGCTTTTGAAAAGGTTGGAAAGTAAAAAGTTGTTATTCTACAATCTGATACGCTTCTCACAGACCACATCATTATCAGTTGAGAATTGAATTGGTTATCCTTACAGAAATAAAGCTATCTAAGTCTATAAAACTAGGATAGCTTTTTAATTTAACTGTCTTAATATTATTATTCATAAGAAAGATTAGAAAAATTATATGCTAATCTTTCCTAACTGTATGTTCAAAAAAATGATTAATTTCATTAATAAGTTCCTCTTGATTATAAAAGAATTAATAACTTAGGATTGCTACTTATTCGCTCTGATTCTTATAGTGAATTTTAATGGTGAAAATGAAATGATATAAAGTGTGCTATTTTCATTTAAGGGTCAATATAGTGGAATTTCTCCTTGTGAAAGCTAAGAAGATTTGAAATAATTGTAATTAAACTAAATGGTAGTTTAATTGAAAAACTTCTAAGAGGTGAAAATAGTTGATTATTAGACTTGCTGAAGCAAAAGATATTGAACAATTAATAAAAATGAGATGGGATAGTACCATTGAAGTTGATGAAAGTAAAAAAAATGAATCTTATGATGATTTTGAAAAGGAATGTCAAATCTTTTTAGAGAATGCACTTAATAGTAGTCAATGGTATATATGGGTTGCAGTGGAAAAGGATACAATCTTATCACACATTTACATAGAATTAATACAAAAAGTACCACGCCCTGGTAGAACAACCAATCCTTTTGCATATATGACGAACGTTTATACTGTTCCCGAATATAGAAATATAGGTGTCGGAAGTAAAGTATTAGATTCAATAAACAAATGGATTAAAAAAAACAACTATGAATTTGTTATTGTATGGCCTAGTGATGAAGCTATCAACTATTACAAGAAAAATGGTTATGTTCATTGTTCGGAACCTATGGAGTATTTCCCTTCTTGATATTATAGAAACCATACTTCAGAAAGATGAAGTGTGTGATATTAAATGGGTGACAAAAAAAGAATTTCAAGAAATATATAATTCTAATAACTTAGTACCAACTCTTCACTATTATAAAATATTTTTTCAATAGATTAGACCCAAGATTACTAACCAAAAAATAAAAAGGAGAGCAGTAATGAAACTTCACTATTATAATGATCCAAATGAGTACTTTAACATAGTTGCACCCTATCTTGAGAAAGACTGTATGAGAAGACTCTATTATATTTAAAACGCTACAAAATATTCAAATTGAGCTTGTTCCAGATGCTGGACATCTATTGAGCTTAGAAAAAACCGAATATGTAAATGAAGAGATGATTAAGTTTTTTGTTAACCATTGAGGATAACTCCACCATTATTATGCAGTACTTGTCCAGAAACATAAGCAGAATCGTTGCAAGCGAGGAAAACAAAACTTGGAGCAAGCTCTTTAGGTTGTCCTGGTCGCTTCATTGGGGTATCTCCACCAAATGTACTGACTTGATCCGCTGTGAATGTTGAAGGGATAAGAGGAGTCCAGATAGGACCAGGAGCTACTGCATTAACGCGAATCCCTTTATCTGCTAATTGTAAAGATAAGGATCGTGTAAACGAAACGACAGCTCCTTTAGTGGAGGAGTAATCTAAAAGTTCTTTATGTCCTTGATATGCTACAATGGAAGCTGTATTAATGATACTGCTACCTTGTTTCATATGAGGAAGAGCAGCTTTAGTTAAATAAAAAATAGAAAATATATTTGTCTGGAATGTTCTTTCCCATTGTTCGGTAGTAATTTGATCTATTGATTTTTGCGGATGCTGCTCTGCTGCATTATTTACTAAAATATTCAACTCGCCAAAAGAGTCAATGCATTTCTGTACAACTTCTTTGCAAAAAATTTCATCCGTGATATCCCCAGCTAATAGTAAACATTGCTGATTTTCATTTTCAATGTGTTTCTTTGTTTCCTCTGCGTCTTCGTGTTCATTTAAATAAATGATGACGATGTTTGCTCCTTCTTTCGCAAAAGCTATTGCTGCGGCTCTACCAATCCCACTATCTCCTCCTGTTATAATAGCAACCTTCCCTTGCAATTTTGCTGCTGGTTTATATTGATCATCTATAAATTGGGGTAAGGGATTCATTTCTGATTCAATGCCTGGTTGATGGTTTTGATGCTGAGAAGGTAATGTTTTTGTCTTGTTTTCATTATTGCTCATAATAGAAACTCCTTTCAGTGTACACGTATAATCAGCTGTATTTTACCCGGAATTTCTAATTTATAACAATGTATTTTTGTTGAATTAACTTTTTTAAAAATGATTGATTTGTTGCATATGATGTGCATCATGTTTCAAAGTTCCTTTAAAATAACTAATCAAATTTAGCTCTTTATCATTGATCTTAAAAGTTGAACTTAACTCTTCTTCGCTTTTCTCTTCAAGTATAGAGACTATACTTTCTCGACAGTCTATCAAACTGTCTATAATTTCATTAAAAGAAACTTCAGAACGTGTATACTCAGAAGCTTTGTTATTCATTTCATTTACGTTTACATCACTTTTCAAACTAGCATTTGGAACCATGATTGGTATTCGCTCCTGTAATATATAACGATCCCAGAACATCAAATGGCTTATGATCTCTGCTATTGACCACTTATTCTCAGCAATGGGTTGATAGATTGTTTCTTGTTCAAGTTTCTTTAAGCTTCGTGCCCAAACATTTAATTGCAATAACTCATTTAATAGATCTTTTTTCATTTCATCCTCCATAATGTGGAAATTTAGATTCTCTTTATATTATACTAAAAGGTACTTAAACAAAAGAGTAGGGAGAGATGTCAATGACTAAAGTACTAGTTATGGGAGGCACTGAGTTTGTAGTGAAATCCTTTAGTAAAGGGTTTGATTTCAAAAGGATACATAATTGATTTGATAACTAGTAGTAGTAGAAAGGTAGATTACAAGTAATAGATAGAGGTAAATTGTGCACTAGCGTTGCATCAAAGATAACATAGAAAATAAAATGAGTATAATTTACTAAAAATGGAATTTATGATGTGATTTTCATGGAATTATCATAAAAAAACTCCTATTGTAAAGATAAGGACGCGTTACCCATAATCTAAACAAAAGGAGCCAACCATGGGTAACATACACAATTTCCATACCATTTGTCAATGTTTTTCTTTGATTTCGAAGGAAAATTTCCTTTTTCCTATTGCAGACTATCGTACGCATAAGTTAACTACGATAAAAAGTATCAAGTTATTTCTAGCCTCTCAAATTGCGAATTGGGAAAATTATAAACAAATTTCAAGAGAATTACGTACCAGTGAAGCTCTTCAGCAAAGTCTAGATCTACCAAGTATTAGTCCGTCTCAACTCTCACGTCGAATAAGAGAACTACCTACAGAAATGTTAGAAGCGTTATTCTTTGAAATGATCGGTAAAGTAAAGTCTAAAACTTCTATCGCTTGTAGCAGAGTCGGCCCACTTCGGATTCTTGATTCTACTAGCTTGAAGCTTCCTGCTACTTTAGCTAATTGGGCGAAGATTAATCATAAATCGACCCAAGTCAAGATTCATATGCGTGTGCTTTCTCTTCCAAATGGAAGAGTCATTCCAGAAAAAGCGATCCCTTCAACAGGAAATGTGAATGATTGTGAAACCATGGATATCCTAGTGGAAGATCACGACACCATATACGTTATGGATCGTGGTTATGTAAAATACGCACAGTTCGATCAGTGGATCGAAGACAATGTTCGCTTCGTGATGCGTATTAATGAAAAGCATGGGGTTTTAAGGGTTGAGGAAGAACTGCCTGTTCCACCGGACACCCACATTATTCGGGACGCGATCATCCAATTAGGAAGTGCGTATACACAAACGGAAAAAAGCATAAGACTTGTAGAGTTTATGGATGAAAAAGAACGTAAATATAGAATAGCTACCTCTTGTTTTGACTTAAGTGCAACAGAGATTGCAGATATTTATCGTCAACGATGGCTTATTGAATTATTCTTTAAATGGTTGAAGCAACACCTACGTCTTGTAAAACTATACAGCTATGAACCTCAAGGAATTTGGAATCAAATTTTTATTGTACTCATCGCCTATGCAATTGCCATGTATATTGAGCTAGGAAGCAGAACTAAACTAAGTACCTGGGATGTACTACAATGTCTACGAACTTGTTGGGATAAAAAGTGGTCCGTTATGTTGAGTGAACTTCATCTGAAACCTACTCGAAACTCAAAGGGGAGACAGAAAGTGCCTCGATCGGTGAAACCACCTCCGAGATTAAATACATCGGTAGGTATCATCAAGCCAAAGAAAAGATAAATTAGGGAAAGAAATAACATCCAAAAAATGGATTAACGCGTCATTTTCTGACCTCTTCACTTTTTTTCCTAATTTCTCAAAAAGAAAATTGTAAAATTTTTCTAAATTACTTATTTTACAAACTATGTTGCTTTTTTTGCAACGCTAATGTAAATTGTGGCCTTATATGAAGAAAAGATAGCTCCTTTTAGTGAATAGAGGGAATTCATGGTCTTATTTCGTTAAACTCACTCGAAAATACAATGAAATAGCCATTTTTGACCAAAATAAGACCACCAATTACCGTTAATTTCAAAAATGTACTGAAAAGAAAAGAATAAGACCATTAAATACCTCTAATTAAATATTAAGTACCTTAGCCCCCCTCAGTATTCATAGTTCACCTTATTACATATATTTTTCTTTTCTTCATCCCTATTGAAAGTCAGACTAGTAGAGTACACTGATAAATCATAGTTGGTTCATGGATGCGATAGTGCAGGAATTACAAATTTTCCTACATTCCATATCTTCTTTTTATTGAAGGGGGTTTTATGAAATGGTTGGTAAGGGTAAATTAGAATTTTTCGTTGATCAATTTTTCAACTTCAGCAAGCATTCCTTTTCTAGTTGCATCATCCACGGTTGGAACTGCACCGAAAAATTGGTGATGAATCGACTCTATACCAACAAAGTCTAAAATACCTGAATCAGATGTTTGTTTTAAGGAGCTAGACATGCCAACTTGATCATAAAATTCTGTAGGAGCACCAGTTGTGTTGATAATAAGTCCTTTTTTACCTTCTAAGTGTTTTACATATCCACCTTGCTCATCTACTGAATAAGCAAATCCATAAGCAAAAACCCGATCGATGTACCCTTTTAAAATTGCCGGCAAACCAGTCCACCAAATTGGATAAATGAAAGTAATCACATCTGCATTTTTTATATGTTCTTGTTCAGCTTGAATATCACTCGGCATATTTCCTGATTGGAATGTTTCAAAGTCACTTCCACTTAAAACAGGTTCGAATCCTAAAGCATAAAGATCTCTGACTACTACTTCATGTCCTTTATCTTTCAATGAATTTACTACTGTCTCCTTTATAGCATGGTTAAAACTTTGTGGATTTGGATGTGCATAAACAATTAAATGTTTCATGATTAAATCTTCGCTCCTTTAATTTTAAATTTAATGTATCCAGTAAAGTAACATATAATTAAAAATGTTAATATACTTAATTACTTATAGCAAGTATGTACTTTTATGTTATATACTATCCTTAAAGTAAGTAAAAGAGGTTCACAATTGGTAAAACTGAATACTCCAGTTCGTTAATATTAATGAGGTTATACGAGGTGAAACAATGGGGAATTTTAAAATCAATGATAAAATTTTTAGTTGTCCCGTGGACTTAACTCTAAATACAATTATGGGAAAATGGAAGGCGGTTATACTAAGTCATCTAATAGATGGGAAGAAAAGATATGGAGAGCTTCAAAAGTTACTTCCCGATGTCACAGACAGAGTATTAACAAAACAATTAAGGGAATTAGAAAGGGATGGAATTATAACACGTAAAGTGTATCCAGTTGTGCCTCCAAAGGTAGAATACAGTTTAACTGAAAGAGGAAAAACAATTAATCCCATATTGGATGCCATGTCAGAGTGGGGATCGAAATTCAAAGTGGATTAAATTAGATCAGAAAATGAATTCATTGATGTTCTAATTATTGGTTTGTGCTATAATACTATCATTGTTATACTTGTACATCCTTTTTAAGAATTAAGGAGTGAAAAAATGTTCAAATTAAGTGAAATTAAAGAATTAGTTAGACTAGTAGATAAATCTACACTGCAAGAACTTGAAATTGAAAATGAAGGTGCGCGATTATCAATTCGTAAACCGGCAACAAACACAGAAATAATCCCACAAATCGTACAGCAAACTCCTGTAGTATCTCAGCCAGTTATACAGGAAGTCCCTCAAACTCTACAAAAATCAAAAGTTGAAGAACAGTCTGTTGAAGTAAATAAATCAAATCTAACCGAGTCACAAGACGATAATTTACATAAAATCACATCGCCAATGGTAGGTACATTTTACATTGCTCCTTCCCCAGGTGCAGATCCTTTTGTGAAAAAAGGTGATAAAGTCGCTAACGATACCGTAGTATGTATAGTTGAGGCAATGAAGCTTATGAACGAGATCGAAGCTGAAATAAAAGGTGAAATCGTAGAAGTTTTAGTAGAAGATGGTCACTTGGTTGAATTTGGTCAGCCGTTATTTTTAGTAAAACCAGAATAATGACATTGACATTATTTATTTCTATGAAGACATCGCTTGGGAGGATATAGTATGAGGTTTCAAAAAATTTTAATCGCTAACCGTGGTGAAATAGCCGTTCGGATTATTCGAGCATGCCATGAAATGGGGATTCAAACAGTAGCTGTTTATTCTGAAGCAGACAAGGATTCTCTCCATGTTCGATTAGCGGATGAAGCATATTGTATAGGTCCAACCTTATCTAAGGACAGTTATTTAAATTTAACCAATATTATGAGTATTGCAACTTTAACCGGATCGGATGCTATACATCCCGGTTATGGATTCTTAGCAGAAAATGCTGATTTCGCTGAAATATGTGAGTCTTGTAACATTGCATTTATCGGCCCGTCACCTGAAGCAATAACAAAGATGGGGGATAAAGCAGTAGCTAAAGATACGATGAAAAGCGCAAATGTTCCAGTTATTCCTGGTACGGATGGGCTCATTGAAGATATTGATGAAGCTGTAATGATCAGTAAAGATATTGGATATCCTGTTCTTATTAAAGCAACTGCAGGTGGTGGAGGTAAGGGTATCCGAATTGCGGAAAATGAAGAGATGCTAATTCACCAAATCACAGCAGCTCAACAAGAAGCTGAGAAAGCCTTTGGGAATGCAGGTGTATATTTAGAGAAATTTTTAACAGGAATGAAACATGTGGAGATTCAAGTCATTGCGGATAAACATGGGAATGCAGTTCATCTTGGCGAAAGAGATTGCTCTATACAACGGAGGAGACAAAAATTATTAGAAGAAGCACCTTGTCCCGTTTTGACACCTCAGATCCGTAAAGAAATGGGGGAAGCTGCTGTACGTGCTGCAAAAGCAGTTCAGTATTCAGGAGCGGGCACACTTGAGTTTTTACTTGGACCAGACGGGAAATTCTATTTCATGGAAATGAATACAAGAATCCAAGTCGAGCACCCAGTTACCGAGATGGTTACAAACATTGATTTGATCAAGGAAATGATTTCTATAGCAGAGGGGA
Organism: Chengkuizengella sp. SCS-71B; assembly: GCF_040100845.1. NCBI lineage: Bacteria > Bacillati > Bacillota > Bacilli > Caryophanales > Paenibacillaceae > Chengkuizengella > Chengkuizengella sp. SCS-71B. Next base: position 1,479,337 of record NZ_JAZHSH010000001.1, read on the forward strand.
AACATTTATCATTTGCCCAAGAAGATGTAGAAATTGAAGGATGGTCTATTGAATGTCGAATTAATGCTGAAAACCCTGATAAAAACTTTATGCCTTCTGCAGGTCAAATTAAGTTCTATTTACCTCCTGGTGGATTGGGAGTGAGAGTAGATAGTGCCGCATATCCAGGGTATACCATATCACCACACTATGATTCAATGATTGCAAAGTTGATTGTGTGGGGAAAAACCAGGGAAGAAGCAATTAATAGGATGAAAAGAGCATTATCGGAATTTACGATAGATGGTATTCATACTACAATTCCCTTCCATTTAAAATTACTTTCCAATGAAAAGTTTATTCAAGGGGATTTTGATATTAAGTTTTTAGAGGAAAACGAAGTATAATTTATTACTTCAACTCCTGTTTGTCATATAATTTGTAAGGTGTTATATTATAGTAGTAAGTGTAAAGTATTAGGAGAAAAAATTAAATTAATTTGAAAAATTTACGCGTTAATCTAAGAGGAGGTAATGTTGATGAATACAGTCGCTCTTGATTATGAGAAGACTGAAATGGGTCATATTCAAATTGCACCTGAGGTCGTTGAAGTCATTGCCGGTTTGGCAACGGTTGAGATTGAAGGTGTAGCGGGAATGAGCGGAGGTTTTGCAGGTGGGATAGCAGAGCTTCTTGGAAGAAAAAATCTATCTAAGGGTGTAAAGGTAGAGGTAGGTGAAAAAGAAGCAGCGGTTGATGTATCTATTATTGTTGAATATGGATTTAGAATACCGGATGTTTCTCAAGAAATTCAGCAAAACGTAAAAAATGCAATTGAATCAATGACTGGACTTCAAGTTGTAGAAGTAAATGTACATATTCATGATGTGCATATTACTCAGGAAGAAAAAGTTAAAAATGAAATTGAAGAAATTAAACCACAACGCGTAAAATAATTTCGATGATCATAAATGACAATAAGACCCCCTCACATTAGCAGGGGGTTTCATTTTAAAATAAACTACATATGTAGAAGAAATTTCAGTTGCATTGAGAAAGGAGTTTGATCTATCTTGAAAATCTTTGATCGATTGTTATTATTTCTATACAGTATTTTTGTTACTGTAGTTTCTTTATTTGTTGTTATTCAGATGCTTCAAACAGGTGATATTAATCTACCTTATCTAAATGATGTGCAAGAAATAATATTCTATGTCATTGTTGCTGTTGTTGTGCTCATTAGCATTCGTTTTATATATATTACTTTACGTTCCAATTCTGCTACAAAACCCAGCATAGATCAACGAAACGATTATGGTGATATAAAAATTTCAATGGAGACGATAGAGCAGGTTGCATTAAAAGCTGCTGCTAGAGTAAAAGGAACTAAAGATACAAAAGCAAAAATCACGGCAAGCCAATCAGGAATTGAAGTGAAAATAAAAACTTATGTTGATGGTGAAACTGCTATTCCAAAGCTAACTGAAGAAATCCAACAAAATGTGAATGATTACATTGAAGATGTAACAGGAATCCCTGTTTCTAATGTTTCTGTTTTAGTAGTTAATATCTTTCAATCTAATACTTTCAAAAGTAGAGTAGAGTAAAGGGGGGAGCTCCCGATGTGGAAAGATTTATGGGAACGGCACCCAGGAAAATTGATAGGGGTAATGATTGGAATTTTTTTTGGTATTATATATTTAATTGTAGGTTTTTGGGATACATTTATGTTTGCACTTATTGTTCTTATTGGTTTTTATATCGGTAGAAAAGTGGATTCAAAAGAAAGTATGGAAATTTATACAAAAGTAAAGTTACGATTGTTAAGATTTTTAGATCGTTATCGATAAATGCAGCCCTTAGATTTAAATCCCTATAAGAAATTATGGGGCTTTTTGTTTGTTGTTTGTACAAAAAACGTATACTATAGTATAGAGATCAGAAATACATACATCAGAAATACATACATCAATAGATTGAGCTATCAAATGGAGGAATAAAATGAAACGAAGACAGGCACGGGAAATCATTATACAATGTTTGTACCAAATGGAACTTAATGAAGTGACGTCAACTTCAGCAATAGATTCCGTTATCACAGGACAGGACGATGCGGAAAATGATAATATCAATAAAATAAAACCTGAAGACTTACAATTCATTCAAGAGTTAATAGATGGTACATTTCATAACAAAACAAACATTGATTTCCTCATTAATGACTATTTAAAAGGGTGGAAAATAGAACGGCTTTCAAGAGTAGACATCCAAATACTTCGATTAGCTATTTATGAGATGTTTTATTTAAAAGATACGCCACCTAAAGTGATTGTAAATGAAGCGATTGAGCTATCAAAATATTTTGGAACTGAAGAATCGGGTAAATTTATAAATGGTGTATTAGGTAAAATGATCAAAGAATTTAACGTTATAAAAGCAAAAATACACTCATTTTAAAAGAAAACTAAACTATAAAAAGATATAAGAGGGAGAAGAACGATGACTGCAAAATTGATTAATGGGACAGATTTATCGAAAATCATTCGTGAAGAACTGAAAAGTGAAGTTGAACTGCTGAAATCAAAAAATATACAGCCTGGTTTGGCAGTTGTTTTAGTTGGGGACGACCCTGCTTCTGAAGTTTATGTGGGTCGAAAAGCTAAAGCTTGTGATCAACTAGGAATTTATTCTGAAGTACATAAACTGCCTGAAACAACTACTGAGAAAGAATTAGTACTACTTATTCGCAAGTTAAATGTACATACAGATATTCATGGTATATTAGTTCAGCTGCCACTACCAAAACATATCTCAGAAAAAGCAGTCATTGATGCCATTGCTGTGGAAAAAGATGTTGATGGTTTTCATCCAATCAACGTAGGGAATTTATTAATTGGTGATGACAGTTTATTACCTTGTACTCCTGCAGGAGTAATAGAAATGATAAAAAGAGAAGGAATTGAAATTGCCGGTAAGCATGCTGTTGTGATAGGCAGGAGTAATATTGTAGGAAAACCTGTTTCTATGTTACTTCTTAGGGAAAATGCAACAGTGAGTATATGTCATTCAAAAACAAAGGATATAGCATCAATAGCCAAACAAGCAGATATTTTGGTTGTAGCAACGGGAATACCCAAAATGATTGGGTCAGATTGTATTAAAGAAGGTGCTGTCGTAATTGATGTTGGTATCAATCGAATGGACAATGGAAAACTTTGTGGAGATGTTGATTTTGATAAAGTGAAGGAAGTAGCAGGGTTTATTACACCTGTTCCAGGTGGTGTAGGACCAATGACGATTACCATGTTAATTAAAAATACACTGGAAGCAGCATCTAAATCAACATAAAGAAAAGTACTAATATAAGAAGATGGTGTCACTATGAAAGATAATCAGTTGATATATTCAGTAAATGAATTAACCAAATTTATTAAAAATAAATTGGAGTTTGAACCCTCATTACAAAACATTTGGATACGTGGTGAGATTTCAAATTTTATACATCATTCAAGTGGTCATATGTACTTCACTTTAAAGGATAAGTACAGTAGAGTAAAGTGCGTTATGTTTGCTTCTCATAATCAGAGAATTCCTTTTATTCCACGTAACGGAACGAAAGTGTTAGCAAGGGGTAATATATCTTTGTATGAGAGAGACGGACAATATCAATTGTATGTTAATCAAATGCAACCTGATGGAATAGGAAGCCTATATCTAGCTTTTGAGCAACTAAAACAAAAGCTAGAAAAAGAAGGTTTATTTTTAAGTGATATGAAAAAAACACTTCCTCGTTACGCAAAAACAGTAGGTGTAGTAACATCATCTACTGGCGCAGCAGTAAGAGATATCGTGACTACAATTCAACGTAGAAATCGTATGGTATCTATCCTTTTATATCCTGTTTCCGTCCAAGGTAAAAATGCGGTTCCTTCTATTAAAAAAGGGATCGAAGTATTAAATAAACACGAAGAAGTGGAAGTCATTATTGTAGGTCGAGGCGGTGGCTCCCTCGAAGAGCTATGGGCATTTAATGAAGAAGTTGTTGCAAGAAGTATTTTTGAATCAAAAATACCTATCATTTCAGCTGTAGGTCATGAAACAGATTATACGATAGCTGATTTTGTTGCAGATGTTCGTGCTGCTACGCCAACAGCTGCTGCAGAGTTAGCAGTTTCTCATCAATTAGAAATTAAAAATCATTTAGAGCATTTAAAACAAAGGTTAAACAAAGCGGTGTTTTACCACCTACAAAAAAAGGCAGAGAAGTTAGAACAATTGAAACGTTCTTCCTATTTACGATCCCCCCAAAAGCAACTAGTACAACCGACCGAACATTTAGATCGTTTGAAGGATCAACTGATTTTTAATATGTTGAATCGTATGCGATACACTAGGGAGAAGTTATATAAAGTTGAAGCAGGGCTTTCCACATTGAATTTAAAAAATAAGCTTGATTATTCTAATCAAAGATTGAAAAATATTCAACATCGATTGAATCATATTATTATGGTTTATATAAAAAATCAAAAGCTAAAACTTTCATCTAATGTACGCCAATTAGATGCATTAAGTCCATTAAAGGTTATGGATAGGGGGTATAGCTTAGTATACAACGAAGATGAAAAAATTGTTAAATCTGTTGAACAAATTCAAATAGATCAAAAGATTCAAGTGAAATTAAAAGATGGAAAATTAGATTGTCAGGTTAAAAAGGTAGAGGAGGAGACATAATGGAAGATAAGAGTAAGAAACTAAATTTTGAGGAGGCAATGGAAAACCTTGAAAACGTTGTAAGCGCATTAGAGAGGGAAGATGTGCCGTTAGAAAAAGCGATTGAATTATTTCAAGAGGGAGTAAAGCTTTCCAGTTATTGTAGTCAAAAATTAGAACAGGTTGAGCAAAAAATTGAAATGTTAATTAGTGAGGACGGACAAAAAAAAGACTTTCATCCTTTGAATGATGATAATCAAGGTGATATGGATTGAAATTAAATACAATTACAGAATTCATTAATTATTATGGACAAGAAGTTGAAAAAGAATTAAAGCATATTTTCCCAAAAGATTGGTATATTCCAAAACGTTTAGAAGAGGCGATGAGTTATTCCTTGTTTGCTGGGGGAAAAAGATTGCGCCCTATTTTAACAATTGCTGCTTTAGAAGCATTAAATGGGTCCATACGTTCAATTTTACCAGCTGCTGCAGCTATTGAGATGATTCATACTTATTCACTTATCCATGATGATTTGCCTGCAATGGATGATGATGATTATAGACGTGGGAAATTAACTAATCATAAAGTTTATGGTGAGGCTATGGCAGTATTAGCGGGAGACGCATTGTTAACTCATGCTTTTTACGTTATATCCAACTCACTACGGATGAAAGAAGTGCCAGCTGAAAAAATTCTAAATCTTGTTGAAGAATTATCAGCATATGCCGGACCAAGAGGTATGGTAGGTGGTCAAGTAGATGATATTGATGGAGAACAGGGAATTACAAATATCCATCAATTGGAGAAAATACATATTCATAAAACAGGCGATTTAATAGTGTATTCATTACGTGCAGGAGGTCATATTGCTGGAGCCAATGATGAACAGCTTAAAGCTTTAGCAAGTTTTGGATATAAAATCGGACTAGCATTTCAGATTCAAGATGATATTTTAGATATTATAGGGGACGAGCAAAAACTAGGCAAGCCTGTTTTAAGTGATGAGAACGCTAATAAGGTAACTTATCCTTATCTTATCGGATTAGAAGCATGTGTTGAAAAAGTTAAAGAATTAACTGAAGAAGCTAAACATGATATTGCAGAAGCAAATTTTCCAAATCCGAATCGTTTACTTGAAATAGCAGATTTTCTAATGCAGAGGGAACACTAATAATATGAGTGTTTTCCTATTTATGAACGGTATGAAAATGTAATTAATCATTGAAATGGTAAATTTGGAATGACATTTCATTGAGCTTTACTTTTTTCATATGCTATAATATATATTGTTAATAACTGAGTGGTGCAGTATTCTAGTCAGCCAAGCTTTTCTGAAGGCGGGCCTAAAAATTCGCCAAAGGGCACATCAATGAAGTTTCTGGTGTTGGCTTCAGAAGCCCAGTCTGGGGTTGATGCTGGAAGTTAAGGTTGTTGGGCGATCCACAATGGCATGTGGGCGTTGACCCGGCTTCCGCGGAGGCCCAAGTTCGTGGTTAGGCGACACCGTGCGAATAGCTACGGCTTGGGGTATGAACCTGTACTTGCGAGTCTAACTTGTTCTTATAGTCTTATATTGATTATAAAATATAGAGTGACTTGTATGCAGCGTAGCCTGCCTTGAGTGAACTAGTGGAATTATAGATGGTAGGCAGTTATTTTTTCAGGCCAAAAAAATAACTGCTGGATGCTATATGAAATCTACTTTGCAAAAGAGGCTAAGAAATGAATTATGGTTGTTGAGGAAAACTCCTAGACTGTTCAGTTTACAAGAGACTTCTTGAGGATTATAGTGTGGACTAAGTGGTAATCTAGTCAGGTGTTCGGTGACGACATCAATGTAAGCATAAAGGGAAACCGCCTTTTACGGCAACGAAAAGGTGTCTTGCATGGGAAAACCAACTGGACCTAAGCCGCAGCGTTTACTCATGAAGTTACCACTCTTTTTATGAATTGATAAATTATTATAAGAAAATAAAAATTAAAGAAGAATTCGATTACATCTTCGAAAGGTCACCAAATAGGTGATTTTCTTTCTTTAGGGAGTTATAATTATTAATGAAAAAATTTTCATATAGAAGTTCAATAAGATGGAGTATAGGAATTTCCATTATAACATTTATATTTGCTTGTATTTTTTCGATTGTAGCCACTACGGTATTAGAAGGAGTTACATGGGGATTAGGAATGTTAACTGTTTTTGTTATTATTCTGATTGGTATATTTTTTGATATGATTGGATTAGCCTCAGCTGCTGCAATAGAAACACCATTTCATGCCATGGCATCGGAAAAAGTAAAAGGGGCCAAACAGGGAATTCGAATTGTAAGAAATGCAGATCGATTTTCAAGTTTTTGTAACGATGTGATAGGTGATATGTCAGGAGTTATCAGTGGAGTAGCAAGTGGTTTAGTTATTTTAAAACTTATTGGCAGCGCAGATACGAATCCACTTTTACATACGATTGTAACCGTAGTTTTCGCTGGTGTCGTTTCGGCTTTAACAGTCGGAGGAAAAGCAATGGGAAAATCAATTGCGATTCATTTTTCAACGCAACTTATTCTTTATGTAGGAAAAATTTTTTATTTCCTAGAGCATCAGTTTGGCATTATTATTTTTAATGGGAAAAAGAATAAGTCGAATCACGGAAAGAGAGGAAAAAAACGTGCAACTCGATCAAATTAATCATCCCAATGATATAAAAAATTTCTCTATAGAAGAGTTAGAAGAATTAGCACAGCAAATCAGAGAGTTTTTAATTCAAAAACTTTCTGTTACAGGAGGGCATCTTGCACCAAACTTAGGTGTAGTGGAATTAACGTTAGTATTACACTATTTGTTTGAAAGTCCTAAGGATAAACTTATCTTTGATGTAGGCCATCAATCCTATGTGCATAAAATATTAACTGGCAGGAAAGATGAGTTTGATACACTTAGGCAATATAAAGGTCTATGTGGATATATTAAACGTTCTGAAAGTGAACATGATGTTTGGGAGGCAGGACATAGCAGTACTTCATTATCTGCAGCGATGGGCATGACCTTAGCGCGTGATTTAAAGGGAGAAAAGAACAATGTCATTGCTTTGATTGGTGATGGTGCAATGACAGGAGGAATGGCTCTCGAAGCTTTAAATCACATTGGACATGAAAAGAAAAAGATGATTGTTGTTTTAAATGATAACGAGATGTCGATAGCACCTAATGTTGGAGCGATTCATAACTATTTAAGCAAAATTAGAGCAGATAAGCATTATTTAAAAGCGAAAGAAGAAGCCCAGCAATTACTTAAAAAAATTCCAAAAGTAGGCGGTACATTAGCTAAGTCTGTAGAGCGTCTAAAGGACAGCATGAAATATTTAATTGTTTCAGGTGTTTTATTTGAGGAATTGGGCTTTAATTATATCGGACCTATTGATGGACATAATATAGAACTGCTGTTACAAGCTTTTAAACAAGCAGATAAAATTGATGGTCCAGTCCTTGTACATGTTGTGACTGTAAAGGGAAAGGGTTACTCACCTGCTGAAATTGATTCCCATAAATGGCATGGTGTAGGGCCGTATAAATTAGAATCTGATCAGGATGAAAAACAAAAAAAAGCAAAAACAATTCCTAGCTATTCAAATGTATTCTCAAATGCTCTAATCGATTTAGCTAAACAAAATGAAAGAATTGTTGGTGTAACTGCCGCAATGCCTAGCGGAACTGCTCTTAATAAATTTGCGCATCATTTTCCTGATCGTATGATTGATGTGGGTATTGCAGAACAACATGCAACTACTATGTGTGCTGGGTTAGCTGATTTAGGGATGAAACCTGTATTTGCAGTATACTCCACGTTCTTACAAAGAGCGTATGATCAGCTTGTTCATGATGTATGCAGACAAAATTTAAACGTCGTTTTTGCAATTGACCGTGCTGGTTTAGTTGGTGATGACGGGGAAACTCATCAGGGAGCTTATGATCTAGCTTATCTAAATCATATTCCTAATATTGTAATTATGGTGCCGAAGGATGAGAATGAACTCCAGCATATGGTAAAAACTGCAGTAGATTATAATGAAGGGCCTATTGCTTTTCGTTATCCACGTGGAGCAGGAATTGGCGTTGAAATGGATAGAGAGAAAAAAGCGTTACCTATTGGTTCTTGGGAAGTAGTTAGAGATGGAAATCAAGTTTCTGTTTTAGCTGTAGGACCTATGGTAAAACTGGCAGAAGAAGCAGCTGATGAATTAGCAAAAGAAAATATCCAATTAGAGGTCATCAATGCCAGATTTGTGAAACCTTTAGATCATTCTATGCTACAATGCTTGGCTAATGAGAGAAAAGCATTGATCACACTAGAGGAAGGTTCAATTAAGGGTGGACTTGGAAGTGCTATTTTAGAATTTTATGCTGAAGAAGAGATTTACCATATGAGGATTAAACAAATGGGTTATCCAGATTATTTTGTTGAACACGGCAGTGTTAAATTTCAGCGTAAAGAAATTGGATTAACAGTTGATAAAATTATTGAAAATGTAAAGCATCTTTGTAATCAAAAAAGTGAAGTAAACACATAGGTTTAACTACTTATAATCTCTTTAAAGGATCTTGGTGTAAAATGCAAGCAGATAAAGAACGAATTGATATATTATTAACTGAATTAGGGCATTTCGATAGCAGAGAGAAGGCTAAGGCTGCTATAATGGCGGGTCTTGTTTTCGTTAATGAAGAACGGATTGAAAAAGCGGGTACTAAAATACCAAGAAATACTACCCAAATTCGAATAAAAGGAAATTTGCACCCTTACGTTAGCAGAGGGGGGTTGAAGCTTGAAAAAGCAATTTATGCTTTCGATCTCCAATTGAATGGAAGTGTTGTTTTAGATATTGGAGCATCGACAGGTGGTTTTACTGATTGTGCATTGCAAAATGGGGCATCTTATGTATATGCAATTGATGTAGGATATAATCAACTCGATTGGTCACTACGTAAATCTCCTCAGGTAAAAGTAATGGAACGTACTAATTTTCGTTATGTCAAAAAAGAGGACTTACAAGGTCCAATACCTACTTTTGCTTCGATTGATGTTAGTTTTATTTCTTTAAGGTTGATTTTACCAACATTAAAGGAAATATTAGATGAAAAGGGAACAATTGTAGCGCTAGTCAAACCCCAGTTTGAAGCAGGACGTGATAAGGTTGGGAAATCTGGAGTTATTAAAGATCCTCAAATTCATAGAGAAGTATTACACACTGTTTTAAAAATGGCTCAAGAATTAGATCTATATTTACAAGGTTTAACCTATTCTCCCATTAAAGGTGGAGAAGGAAACATAGAATTTTTAGCATGTTGGAATACTTCAAATGAATCAAATAGGAGTACTGTTCAATCTCATCACTTTTCAAAATTAATTGATGAAGTTCTTAATCAAGCTAAAGAATTATCCAGTTAAAGATCACTATAGGTGGTTTTTGACTTACAAATTGTGTAAATGCTTACATTCAAGGTGATGCCATCTAGTTCATCTCAGGATGAAATATGTTTATTTTGGCAGGAAATTGATGTCTTATCTCGAATATTAATGTTCGAGGTGATATGATGCCGCATGAAAAGGATTTATTGGTATTATTACTCATTGTTATTAGTGTTTTAGTTTGGTTCTTCTTTCTGGTTAGGAAATGGTTCAAAACAGCAATGAGATCCAATATTCCACTTCATGAGGCTAGTGAACCAAAAGGAAAGGCGATATCAATTCTAGAAAGGTATGGCTACGATGTTATTGCTGGTAAATTAGTTGTACCTATTCAAATTAATATGGATGGGGCAGATTTTTCAAGCCGATTTTATATTGATTATATCGCTACAAAAGATAATAAAGATTATATTGTGTTACTTGCTAAGCATCGTCAAGAAATAAATTGGAAAGCAGGGAGCTCGATTAGAGATCATTTTTTTAATTATGCGATTTTGTATGATAAAATTGAAGGTATTATCTACGTAGACTTATCAAACAATACCATTAAAAAAATTATTTTTCAGTGGTAACAAAATAAGAAAAAAATTAACATATATTTACTTAATTTTTAGGAGGAAGTTATGAAAGGACAAAGGTTGATAAAGATTAGAGAGTTAATAACAAACCATGATATTGAAACACAGGAGGAATTAGTATCCTCATTAAAAGAAGCAGGGTTCAACGTAACTCAAGCGACTGTATCAAGAGATATTAAGGAGCTTCATCTAATTAAAGTCCCTTTAAACGATGGTAGGTATAAATATGCAATTCCTGTAGAGAAAAAATTTAATCCGATTCATAAATTAAAAAGATCATTAGTTGATAATTTTCTTCATATTGATGCTGCAGATAATTTACTAGTGATGAAATGTCTGCCTGGAACTGCGAATGCTATAGGCTCTTTATTAGACAATTTAGAATGGAACGAAATACTTGGCTGTATTTGTGGTGATGATACGATCCTAATTATTTGTAGAACAAAAGAGCAAAGTATAGAGGTAAAGAAAAAGCTTATAGCTATGTTATCCTAAATTTTGAAAACTTAATATTTACAACTTACTAATTTCTCATCCGTTCTTTTAAAGGGAACATATGTATGGTACAATGTATTCAAACAAACGTTCGTATCGTAAAACAGGACAAGATGGGAGGTTAAACTTGTCAAAACTGATTTTAATATTAAACTGAAAATGTATTATACAAAATCATCTTAAGTTTGTTGATATATTAAATAATCTCGTTTTGACTAAGTAGATAAATATGCTAATTGAATGCTCTATTCGTAACTTGGCTGTAATTGAAGAAGCAAACATCCAATTTCTAAATGGATTTCATGTTTTCACAGGTGAAACAGGCGCTGGAAAGTCAATGATTATTGACGCATTAAGTTTGATTATTGGTGGCAGAGGATCATCTGAATTTGTTAGACATGGTTCTCAAAAAACAGAGATTGAATGCTTATTTCAACTGGAGAAAGATCATCCAGTAATAAATGTACTCATTAAATTTGGTATTGAAATTGATGAAACTGAAAACTTAATCATTCGTAGAGAAATTACAGCTCAAGGAAAAAGCTCATCAAGGGTAAACGGTATTTTAGTCAATTTATCTATGCTTCGTGAAATAGGGGAATGTTTAATTAATATCCATGGACAACATGAACACCAATCACTTTTAAATGTTGATCAACATTTATTGTGGTTGGATTTATTTGGTGATGAAAAAATTAAGAATTTAAAAACTAAATATCAATCTATTTATAAGAGATATACAATGATTCAAACTGAGCTGAGGCAACTACAAGAATCAGACAAGCAACTGTTGCAAATGAAAGATCTATATTCTTTTCAAATAGACGAAATTGAAAAAGCACAGTTAAAAATTGGAGAAGATGAATTTTTAATAGAAGAAAAGCACAAGCTAGCTAATGCAGAAAAAATGTATGATGGAATTAATAAGGCTTATCAACTCCTATATGGAACAGAACAAACACTAGATTCTATAGGAAAAGCTGTTTCAAATATTGAGCAAATATCTCACTATGATCAAAAAGTGTTACAACCTTTATTAGAACAAATACAATCTGCATATTATCAAATAGAAGATTCATCATTTGGTTTGAGGGAATATCGGGAGAGTATAGAATTTAATCCTTCTCGTCTTGATGAAATTGAACAAAGACTTGCATTGATATCATCCTTAAAAAGGAAGTATGGGGAAAGTTTAGAAGAAATTTTGAATTACGTAGAAAAAATAAAATCTGAACTTGAGCAAATGGAAAATAAAGATGATAAAATTCAGGAGCTCGAAAAAGAAAAAGAAATTATTTTACACGAGTTGAGGAAATCAGCTAAACAATTATCTGACAAAAGAAGAAAAATCTCCGATCAATTATCAAAAAAAATTGAATTGGAGTTACGTGACTTACAGATGGAAAAAACTAGGTTTGATGTACATATTTCTAATGATTTAAATCATTTTACTAAAGAAGGATGGGATCGTATTGAATTTATGATTTCACCAAATCCAGGAGAACCATTAAGACCATTACATAAAATAGCTTCTGGTGGAGAAATGTCACGTATTATGCTTGCTTTAAAAACCATTTTTTCAAAAATGGATAGAATTCCAGTATTAATATTTGATGAAGTAGATACAGGTGTAAGTGGACGGGCTGCTCAAGCAATAGCCGAAAAAATGTCGATGTTGTCAACGAAGTGTCAAGTCTTTTCCATTACTCATTTACCTCAAGTTGCCTGTATGGCGGATGTACATTATCTAATTCGTAAATTCATTGAAAATGATAGAACCTTTACCCATGTAAGTCATTTACATGAAGGAAAACGAATCAATGAAATGGCACGAATGCTTGGTGGTGTTGAAGTGACAAAAACAACGGAACATCATGCCAAAGAAATGCTTGTCATGGCCGATAAGAAAAAGGAACAGAGGAATCATTTACAATTATAAAAGAACTACGCTGAGGATAACTTATAGGTACGCAATTGGCGATCCTACTCGTCAAGCGAAGGAGGATAAGGGAGCGTGATTTTTTGTTCGTAAAAAGATTGATTGGACTTCTGCTCGTTTTCTTCATTTGTATCTTTGGTTTATCTTCTCCATTTCAAAGTTATGCATCATTTCCAACTGAGTTAAGGTTATTTTCAGGTCAAGGAAAAAAGTTGGATTTTACGATGCCTGTTCATGCTCAGCTCACTGTTAAAGATCCGAGTGTTTTAAAAGTTAATGGGCAGTCCAAACCATCTTTTCAGTTGGATTTAAATGAACCCATTTCCATACAGTCAAATGAGATTGGGCACACTGAAATGCAGTTGAAATTATTTGGAAAGATTCCTTTTAAAAAAGTTAGTGTAAACATAATGCCTGATTTAAAAGTTATTCCAGGTGGTCAAACAATCGGGGTAAAATTAAAATCTGATGGTGTTTTAGTTGTAGGACATCACCTTGTATCAGCATCTGAGGATAATAAAATTTCGCCAGGAGAAAAAGCAAAGGTAAAATTAGGGGATTTAATAACTGAAATCAATCAACAAAAAATTACTAAAGTTAGTAAAGTATCTGATTTTGTAAATGATGCTGGAAAAAAAGGACAAGCAATAAACTTAACCTTGCTAAGAAATGGAAAAGAGCTTAATGTAAAGTTAAAACCGGTATTTGATATAGAAGATAATAAATATCGATTAGGACTATACATTAGAGATTCGGCTGCAGGAGTAGGTACACTTACATTTTATTCTTCAGACTTAAAAAAATATGGAGCATTAGGACATACGATTACAGATATGGATACAAATACTCCAATCAAAGTCGGTGAGGGTGAAATAGTTCACTCAAAAGTTACGTCGATTTCTAAAAGTAAAAACGGTATACCAGGTGAAAAAAGAGCCATATTATCAAATCAAGGTAAAGTATTAGGAGATATTACTAAAAACACACCATTTGGTATCTTTGGGAATATGGGCGAGTTGCCTGATCACGGTAAGATTAAAAAAGCATTGCCTGTAGCATTTGCTGAAGAAATAAAAAAAGGACCTGCTCAAATTTTAACTGTTGTAGATGGTCAAAAAGTTGAAGCATTTAATATTGAAATTAAACATATTGCTGAACAAAATGCACCAGCTACAAAAGGAATGATCATTAAAGTTACCGATCCACGTTTAATTGAAAAAACAGGGGGGATTGTACAAGGGATGAGTGGCAGTCCAATTATTCAAGATGGGAAAATTGTAGGTGCTGTAACCCACGTTTTTGTAAATGATCCAACCTCTGGGTATGGTTGTTTTATTGAGTGGATGTTAAAAGATGCAGACATTATGGAAAATATAAATAAAAATAAAGAGGACTCTGCTGCTTAATAAATTTATAAGATGGAAACCCAAAATTTTAAAATTCTTTTTAAAGCGCCCATAAAGGGCGCATATTTGTTTGAAAAGCTAAGTTGGGAATTAATTAAATCTCAGAAAAATTTTTTTCGACAGGAGGAAATTAATTTGACATGTCGAAATGTATAGTTATGGCAAATATTTTTTTGAGGAGGATCTTTCGTGCAACAAAAAATTCAAGTTTTATTAGCAGATGACAACAGAGAATTTACAAATTTACTTTCAGAATATATATCTGAACAGGAAGATATGGAAGTGATGGGGGTTGCGTTTCATGGTGAAGAAGTTATCGACTTAATTGAACAAGGAAAAACACCAGATGTTCTTATCGTTGATATCATAATGCCTCATTTAGACGGTTTAGGGGTATTGGAGAAACTTCGAGAATTAAATATATCACCTCAACCAAAAATCATAATGCTGACCGCTTTTGGGCAAGAGAATATTACACAAAAAGCAGTACAACTTGGTGCCTCTTACTACATATTAAAGCCATTTGACTTTGATGTTTTATCAAATCGAATTCGACAATTAGTCAATCATTCATCTGTTGTTTCATCACGAAGTTCACAACCGCCTTCTTCAAAACAAAATATTGTTCCTATAGCAAAAACGAAAAATCTGGATGCCAATATTACTTCAATTATTCATGAAATTGGTGTACCAGCTCACATTAAAGGGTATCAATATTTACGTGAAGCAATCACAATGGTTTATAAAAATATAGAAATATTAGGTTCAATAACTAAAACATTATACCCGGCTATAGCTGAAAAATATAAAACAACACCAAGCCGTGTAGAACGTGCTATAAGACACGCAATTGAAGTAGCATGGACAAGAGGCAACATCGACTCCATAAGCCTCCTATTCGGTTACACAGTGAATATCAGCAAGTCTAAACCTACGAATAGTGAGTTTATCGCTATGGTAGCGGATAAGTTGAGGATTGAACATAAAGTTTCTTGAAATGAATAATCAATAAATATATTATAACCGCTATTAATTAGATTAAAAAATCTAATTAATAGCGGTTTCTTTATGGTATTTTATTAAAAATTTTTACAGAATTATTATAAGCCCATTTTTTTAATTTATTTTTAATTCCGTGGCAAACAACCAATCAATTTTTTATGTTCAGAATACAATATCTAAATACTATTATTTAATTATGAAAGGAGAAAAAGATATGGGTGTAAAAGTAACCCCAATATTATGTGATTGTACTTCTCAAACTCAATCTTTATGCCCTGATAAAATAAAGGTGGATGTCGTTGTAGGAGAATTAAGTCTGCAGATCGATTTAGAAGCGGATATAGAGCTTGATACACCTGCAATTGATATAAAGGATATTGATAAGAAAGTTTTTCTTGAACAGTGTGAATTTATCTCAGTAAATAATAGTTCGTCAAATTGCGATTGTGGCATAGTGAATGGAAAAGTCTTTCTAGGTGGATTTGTAAGAAAAAATATTAGGTATTCTGCTGCAGACTGTGCAAATGATGATGGAGTTTGTGGTGAGATTAGGCATTGTACGGTAAATGTTCCCTTTAATTGTGTAGTTCCAGTTGAGGATTCAAATGTTAGTAGTTCTCATGTAGAAAAAGGCACCATGGATTTTCATGGTCGTAAGTTAAAAGAGTTTAATCAAAGCATTTCTGAGCCTTATAATGAACCTGTTAAATGTTGTATAGATCAAGTTACATTTAAAGAAAAGGATTTGTTCAGAAATCAGGTACCATTATCCTATGGTCCTAAAACAGAAAAATCATTTTGTGTCATTAGGGAAAAAATGGTTATCCTGGTGGATTTAACTTTAATTCAAAAACGAAAAGTAGAATCATGTTTAATTATTTCTTCAAGCTCAAAATGTTAGTATAAATACGAAAATATTGAAATTTAAAATAAATCGTCTGTTTAATCACAAAAAATAAGATGATTTATTTTTTTTGTTCAAAAAAAATTCATATTTATTTCACACTGTTGACATAAAGGGGATTTGTTTAAGATAATACTGTATGTAAAATAATAATATAGATTATAAATTTTAGGGGGCATTCAGAAATGCACAAATGGATCATGGTTTCACTATTTGTCATAGCAAGTGTGTTAGGAATTGTTGTTACATTCGATGCTATTGGACAACATGAAGCTGAAGAAGAAGTTGAAGAAGAAAATGCTTTAGTATTTAAAGCAGTGAACTGGAATTTTGATCAAGAGGAATATATCGTTGAAAAAGGTCAAACATTGAAGTTGTCTATGAAAAACTTACCAGGAGAAGGAAAACATTATGTTAAAATTGAGGAGTTAGGGATAGAATTACTACCTGGGGAAGAGCCTGTTGAGGTTACTTTTGATGAAGCTCAAACTTATACTGTAATTTGTAGCTTCCCATGTGGTGAAGGACATGAAACTATGGCTTCAACAATTATAGTACAATAAGAATTTACAGCAATAACTTTTTAAACCGTGATACATGTATTACGGTTTTTTTGTGCTCTCTTTTCTTTTAAGAATAAAAACTGTGTGAATAATTTCGAATCCATTATTAAATAATAAAACTTGGAAAAGGTTAATTGAGGAGTGTTTTAATGTGAAATTATGGAATCAACTAAACAAGAAGGATTTCCAGGACTTCTTCCCTTTACAAGGAACTGTACAAGTGGATAAAATTACCAAACACTTACTCATGACCATTAAACCAAAACAAATCGCAGTCATTAAACATCAAAATATTGATGAAATTGCAGCAAGAGATATAGTTCGAAGTAAAGTGAAAGTAGTCATTAACGCAGACGAAACAATGACAGGAAGTTATCCAACAAAAGGACCTCTTATTTTGTTAAATGCCGGTATTCCCATATTAGAAATTGCAAAAGATTTTTTTAAGTTGTTTTCAAATGGTCAAATGGTTAAAATTCATTCATCCCATATTTATGTTGGGAAAAATCAAATTCCTTTTGTAATGTTTACTGAAGACAAGTATAAACACTTAATTAAAATCAGTTATAAAAAATTACCTGTTAATTTAAATAGTTTTATTGACAACACATTACAATATGCTCAAAAAGAGAAGGATTTTGTAGTTCAATCGTTAGAAATTCCAAAGTTGAAAACAATATTAACTAATAAGCCTGTAGTCATTGTAGTAAGAGGAAAGGACTATAGAAATGATCTTCTTGCAATTAAAGATTTTGTAGAGGATATCAATCCGGTATTAATTGGAGTTGACGGTGGTGCTGATGCTTTGTTGGAGCATGGTTATCACCCTCATCTTGTCATTGGTGATATGGATAGCATTTCAAATCATGCTCTTTTAGCTGGGTCTGAACTCATCGTTCATGCTTATCCTAATGGGGACGCTCCTGGCCTTAAAAGGATTCAATCTCTAGGATTAGAAGCAAAAAAGATCTCAGCAGCTGGAACTAGTGAAGATATAGCCATGTTGTTAGCTTATGAGAAAAAGGCTGAGATGATTATTACATTGGGTGCACATTCACACATGATTGATTTTTTAGAAAAAGGTAGAAAAGGAATGGCCAGTACTTTGCTTGTCAGAATGAAAATTGGTGACAAATTAATTGATGCAAAGGGTGTAAGCAAATTATATCAACGAAAAGTAAAGTTCCGAAGTATGTGGCCCCTTCCATTAGCAGCACTTTTCCCTATATTAATTATGGCCTATGTTCATCCTGGATTCAGGGACATTGTTCATATGCTCTGGGTTTAT
Organism: Chengkuizengella sp. SCS-71B; assembly: GCF_040100845.1. NCBI lineage: Bacteria > Bacillati > Bacillota > Bacilli > Caryophanales > Paenibacillaceae > Chengkuizengella > Chengkuizengella sp. SCS-71B. The sequence continues at coordinate 1,497,661 of NZ_JAZHSH010000001.1, forward strand.
ATTAAACTTTCTGTTTTCTAGGTGGTGTATTGTATTGGTTTCTAGTCGATATTATATTATTACGATCATTTCCATATTCCTTGCACTAGGAATTGGAATATTGATTGGCAGTACATTAGGTCAACAATGGATTCATCATACTGAGGAAAGCATAGCTGAGAGATTTATGGAGAAGTATGAATCGCAGTTATCAATCAATCAAGAACTCCGAAAACAAGTTGGTTCGTTACAACTATTGAATCAAAAAACGATACCCATTTTTCAACATAAAAAAATGATGTGGATAAGTTCTGAAGATGTGAATAAAGACATGCTGGCTTTTGCAATTCAATCTGTGGGTGGGGAATGGCTTGAGGCACCTATGAGGGAAACACCAGATCTTATTATGGTATCAGAAGGACAGTTTGAATTAATGACAAATCAAATGAAAGACTGGAAAACATTAAATGAACAATCAAACCCAATCATCATTCAAGTTAGTTCAAATGTATTACCTTTTGATGAACCTCAAGAAATTGTTAATTTTGTAATGTATATTAAAAAAATAATGGAGGAAGAAACACATGCAACCCTCGGTGTCTATAATTATCCCAGCTTGGAATGAAGGGAATAATATAATTGAAACATTACATTCATTGCATGATTTAAGAAATTTAGAAGGTAAAGAAAAATGGAACGAAATCATCGTTGTTGATGATGGAAGTGAAGATGATACATATGGTAAGGCTAAAAAATGGGCAGATCTAGTCATAAGGCATTCTGAAAATATGGGAAAGGGGACTTCATTAGAGACGGGTTGGAAAAAAGCCAAAAATGAGATTATTGTGTTTCTAGATGCTGATTTAGGGCAAACAGCATATTTGACTTCTAAGTTAGTAGCTCCTATCATTGAGTCAGAAATGGATATGATAATTGCACGTTTTCCAAAATCAAATAAAAAAGCTGGGTTTGGATTTGTTAAAAAGCTAGCTGTAAATGGTATATATTGGTTAAGTGGTTATGAAACTACAGCACCTTTGTCAGGTCAAAGAGCGATGAGAAAGAGTGTATTGGAGTCGATATCTTTGTCAGATGGTTTTGGGATAGAAGTAGGTTTAACGATAGATGCAGTCAAGAAAGGTTTTCAATTATGTGAAGTTGATATTGCTTATAAACATCGAGAAACTGGAAGAGATTGGGCAGGTTTTAAACATAGAGGTAAACAATTTATTTCTGTCTCAAGGACTTTGTATCATAAATGGCGTGATCCAGTATGTTAACACAAGTGATGTTTTTTTTTATCATAATGATTTGTGTCGCAGTTCTTCTTTTGCAGATTGTCATTAAATTTTTAGTGCACCATCAAATCGTTGCAAAAAATTATCTTGGACAGGACATTCCAATCGGTTTAGGTATGTATTTGTGGTTATATCTCATCGCTTATTACTCTTCTCTTCAATGGATCATTCCTTCAAACAAATTAATGCAAACTTTAATTCCTGAATACATTGTCATATTAACAATCTTATTTATTGTCGGATGGTTGGACGATCAAATAGGTGATTCAGAAGTAAAGGGTTTTAAAGGGCATTTAATGAAACTTGTGAGGGAACGAAAGTTAACTACGGGTTTACTTAAAGCTCTATCCACAGGGGGGTTAACTGTCTGGGTTTTAATTCTTTTAGAACACCATCCACTATTAGAAGTGATTCAGTTTTTCATTCTCAATTTAATGACAAACGGAGTTAATTTGTTGGATTTAAGACCGGGAAGAGCGATGAAGTTCTTTTTGTTAATATCAGGTGGGTTATTTTTGTTTAGCAGCCTATTTAAATTCTTTCTTTATTTGTTCCCTGTAGTTCTTGCTGTCTTATTATTATTGCCAAAGGATATTCAGGGAAAAGTTATGCTTGGTGATTCAGGATCTAATTTATTAGGATTTGCGTTAGGTTTTTGTTTTATTATTATGACACCATGGTGGATACAAATTTTCGTTTTTATTTTATTAGTTTATATGCATTGGATATCAGAAAAAAGCTCCATTACTCAATGGATTCAAACAAAACCCTTTATTCATTGGATTGATAAGTGGGGGAGAGTATAACTTTGCCCCAAAAAGTGTCCATTAGTCTTTTTTTTGTTTGAATCTAGGTGCTACATAGTTTCGCTTTTGATCTCTGAAAAAAATCCATCCACCTATAAAACCAACCCCAATTAAAAAACTAACAATTCCAATTATTAATCTTCCCCATTGGATTTGATTCTCAATTTCTGTATTTCCGACTGTCACGATGTAATCATATATTGAATTTTTTATTTCTAAAAAACCATATGTGGCTAGAAGCCCTGGAATCACTAATA